>CAZKMG010000467.1:0-3077 GCA_964553465.1 uncultured Bacteroidaceae bacterium | reverse complement strand
CATCAATATATCCGAGACCTTCAGCTTCCGCCAGTGTAAGAGATCCTCCTCCGGCGTCAATGAGCGGTTGTAAAGAAGCCGGAGCATCCAGAAGACTATTAAGTTTCGGAACAAGGATATTATTGAAAACATTGTCGGCTCTTTGCCAGGAAGTACCCATATTTAGCTCAACATCATATAAATGTCCCGTATAGGTATTCTTTGCAGTCACAAATCTTAAACCACCGTATATTGAAATTATATCATTGATTTTATAGGAGACACCAGCCTGATATCCAAAATAAACCGAAGTTCCTTTAAAAGAGGCATCCACGCGATAAGCCGTTGCACCGAGAGATGCCAGAGTAGGGACGAGGTCTGATGCACTCATTTCAAATGAAGGGAGCCCTTTGTCATAGGTAGCACTACCGCCTCCTCCAACTGGGTTGAAGCCAAATGAGAAGGCAACTTTATCCATTTTATATACTGCATATACACTTGGAAATATAGGTGCAGAAACTGCACCTTTAAAGTCAGGCTCATTTAAGCCAAACATTCCAGCAGGGCCTTTGTAATAGTTTTTAACTTCCCTGTTCTGCAAAATTGTTTGATTGGAAATTGAAATATGAATTCCATTATTTAATTTCACTAAACCAGCAGGGTTATAAAACACTGCAGAAATGCCAACAGAAGCATCCTGAGCAGGCATCCTTACCCAGGAAGCACTTTGATTGCTGTTAGTTACAATTCCACCAGCAAACAAAATACCGCCTAAACACACTGTTGCTGCGAGGGCCAGAAGTTTTTTCATAGATTATTTGATTTGATTTCCATATGCTAAGATATAGCGATTGTTAATATTCGCAAAGAAATTTCTGTCAAATTATTCCAACTCATTATACCCTAATCAAATAATATTTAATATATCATTGATTATTAATTCATTGTAAATCTTTTTTATCATTCCGAATATCATTTTTCCTGAATTTATAAGAATGATACAACAGGAATAATAGAGGTATTAAGGAAAAAGACCATATAAACATCATTCCTCACTTCCATTCTGATTTATGGTTTAATACACTTAATCTTTTGTGAATCCCTTGCTTTAAAACATATCAACAAATGTGGAAAATCATAATAAATATTCCCAAATTAAGAAATCAAATTTTTATATTACTATTGTGAAACGAAGGATTGTGATTGGAGATATTCATGGGTGTTTTAATACTTTAAAAACCCTTATTGAGAGAAAAATCATTCTTTCATCCGAAGATCATCTTTATTTTGTTGGTGATTTTATCGACCGTGGACCAAAAACCCGAGATGTAATTGAATATCTTATACAACTTAAACGACAGGGATATTATCTCTTTCCAGTCAGAGGTAATCATGAGGCGATGCTTTTAAACGCTTTACAAGATGAATCTAATATGCGACTATGGTATGCTAACGGTGCAGAAGAAACCATTAGAAGCTTTGAAATCCCTGAACACTTATTGAATAAGTATGAATGCCTAAAATTTATACCGGATCACTTTATTCAATTTATAAATTCTTTTCCTTACTATTATAGCCTTGAGGATTATATTATAGTTCACGCTGGAATCAATTTCAGTGCAGATGATATTTTTATAGATCATCATGCTATGCTCTGGACCAGAAACATGACATATCAAGGGGAGAAAATTAGCTATAAAACAATTGTCCACGGACATACTCCAACACCACTGACCAAGCTCAAATTTGACATTATCAATCCTGAAAATAAAATCCTAAATATTGATACTGGTTGTGTATACAAAGATCTTCCTGGATATGGCATATTAGTTGGATTAAACCTGGATAACAGGGAACTTTATTTTCAGGAATATATTGACTAGTGTTTATTCAGTTCCACTTACCTGCTGACACCATTGGATGTTACTTTTAATAAACATTTTATTAAGCAACTTTAGCTGGAAATTTTCTTTGGAATACTTATCTGTTTAGTTGATCTATTTAACAGATTGGTAATAAAAAAGAATAAAATTTTGAAAAAGAAAGGTTGACTGGGGATATTTCCAGTTTGATTAAATAAAAAAATAAGAAATTAATAATCTCAACCCATTTAAGAACCAAGATGTTTTTATTCTTGAGTTAGATACAAATACTGATTTTAATCAATTCAATTATTATTTTATCACAAACTTAATCCCAGTCAGTTTTTCCGAAGCTCCCCAGAGTTTCACTGCCTCCGTGGGAATAACGCGGTTTGGGTCCATTTGTTCCTCAACGGGATAGCCATACATCTTGAATAAGCCACCGGGACCATAATATGCTGCAGACTTTGCTAAAGGGGAGGTTGCAGCATATAAAATTGGCCGCATACCCTTAGTAGCAGACTGTGCAAAAACGAAATTAGTAAAATCTGTCAAGGTTTTCTTAACCATTGAACCTTCTAATTCAGGCCCTTTTTTATATAAATTTGTTGCCGACCATCCTGGTTGAGCTGCTAAAGCAAGAGTAGATTTACCAGCTAATTTTAATCTTCTATCTAATTCAATAGTAAACAATAGGTTAGCAAGTTTACTCTGCCCATAAGCCTTCCATTTTGAATAAGATTTTTCCCAGTTCAGATCATCAAAATTTATTTTACCCATCTTGTATGCAAGGCTGGACACATTGACAATTCTTGAATCAGGAGTCCTATTTATTATGTCAATGAGGAGTGCTGTTAATACAAAATGCCCGAGATGATTAGTTCCAAACTGCATCTCAAATTCCTGTTTTGTACGTAACAGAGGAATTGCCATAATGCCAGCATTATTTATCAAAATGTCAAGATGCTCAAACTCCTCAATAAAAGTATCTGCAAAATACTTGATTGAATCAATATTAGCCAGATCAAGCTTCATAACAAGCATTTCTGCTTCTGGCACTTCTTTGAGGATTTTTAAAAGAGAAACCTGCCCTTTTTCCCTGTCTCTGACCGCTAAAATCACCATTGCTCTCTTTTTAGCAAGGGCAAGGGCTAATTGATGACCAAGGCCACTGTTGGCTCCTGTAACTATGGCTATCTTGTCTTTCAAATCCGGAATATCAGAAACGGCCCAGTT
>CAZKMG010000466.1:0-3078 GCA_964553465.1 uncultured Bacteroidaceae bacterium | reverse complement strand
TTCCCTCCCCGCTGTAGCATTTCCAATTGCAATGGCCTCAATTTTATACTGTTCAATAAGACTGATTAATTTTTTGGCTGCACCTTTTTTGTCGTCATGGGGAGGATGAGGATAAATAGTTTCATTGTGCAGCAGGTTCCCCTGGGAATCCAGGCATACCACTTTACATCCGGTTTTATACCCTGGATCAACAGCAAGTACAGATTTTTGACCCAGTGGTGGAGATAATAATAATTGACGCAGGTTTTCAGAAAATACTCTAATAGCTTCAATATCTGCTTTTTCCTTATAAATAGACTTAAACTCATTTTCAATAGAAGGGGCAAGGAGTCTTTTATAAGCGTCCTTGATAGCCATTTCTACCTGGTTAGATACATCATATAAACCTTTAATAAATAACTGGTTAATAGATTGAATGGTCTTATCCTCATTTGGAGAGATAGACAACCGAAGCACTCCTTCATCTTCTCCACGGAGAATGGCAAGCATCCTATGAGAAGGACATTTATTAAGTAATTCGGAGAATTCAAAATAATCTGAATACTTAATACCTTCCTCTTCTTTCCCTTTAACAATCTTTGATGTTATTAATGCATCACGATCAAAATATTTCCGTACACAATTTCTTGCATCCTGATTTTCATTAATCCACTCAGCAATGATATCGCGTGCACCCTGTAATGCCTCCTCGACATCAGTAACTTTTTCGTTGATGAATGCTTCAGCTTTTTTAAAGATATTTAACTCTTTTTGCAGCATAATAATCTTTGCAAGAGGTTCCAGTCCTTTCTCCCTGGCTATGCTTGCACGGGTTTTCTTTTTGGGTTTATAAGGAAGATAGATATCCTCGAGCTCAGTTAGGTTCGTACAGGCCGCGATCCTAATCTTAAGCTCAGGAGTAAGTTTCTCCTGTTCATCAATTGATCTTAAAACAGTTTCTCGACGTTTTTCCAGTTCATTAAGTCTGATAAATTCATCCTTCACAGATGCAACTTCAACCTCATCCATGCTTCCAGTCATTTCTTTCCTGTACCGGCTGATAAATGGAATTGTGGCTCCCTGTTCAAGAAGATTAATCACATTAGTAACTTCTTTTTTACCAAGATGCAAGTGTTCGGCAATTATTTTTGAAAAATCAATCATACCTGTTAAAAAAATGAACCCAAAGATTCAAAAATTGCGTCATTAATAAAAGTTATCATCATAAGATATTTTGAATTTTAAAAATTGCAGTTTCTATTCAATGTTAATTTATATTCTGAACTACGTATTATTACTTTCACGAGCTTTGTTTGAGATTTTTAATCCCTTTGATAATCCTGATCCTTAAAGGATTAGTAATTTTTGTGTCTTAGCTCAAAGTTGGTATAAATATCAGATCACCAAATGAATTCGATCCAGAATTATTCATTTTAACCAGTCGCGATACATCTAACCAAAAGCATTGATAATCTAATTGAATCAGCATCTCATAGATTTCTTTTCTGGAATGGTTTTCGGTTTCAATCTGGATAATAGGCTTAAATTTCTCTATTATCTCCGAGAAATCAGGAATTACCTCAGATTCAAAACCCTCTATATCGCATTTAATATAATCAAGTTTTATCAAGTCTTTGAAAAGTGTGGAGGGTCTTCTCATTGTTGCTTCTGATTTAAAAAAACAATCCTTCTCATTTGTATTGGAGAGAATATGTGTTCTTCCGTGGCTCAGATATTTTTGTGGCATAGGAATGCCCATTTGAACTTTCATGTTATCTTCTTTCCCAAGTGCGTAAGGAATTATCTCAATGTTTTTGAATTTCCTTGTATTTCTGTTCAGGATTTTTCTGAACAGGAAAACTGGTTCGACAGCATATACCTTCCCTTTCTGACCTGTCAATGCAGCAAATATCTCCGTGTAATATCCCAGATTTGCTCCAATATCAATGATAATATCCCCTTTTTTTATAAGGTTTTTCACAAAGTAATGACAGGAATAATTCTTATTTTTCTTTAAAAGTTGCAGGCGGTATAGAAAAAAGAATATTTTGCTTACAAGAATGAGATAGTTTTCCAATCCGAATAATTTGAGTAATATTCTTTTTATGAGATTCATGATTGTTAAAAACAAATTAAAAGCGGTTTAAATATGAAAGCACAAATGTAATAGTTCTTTTTTTATTGGGTGTTATCCAATAAAGAGTTTAATCTTATTATCAAACAAGGGTTTTGTATTAACTTTGCAGCAATCTTTGTAATCCTGTGATATATCCAGACAGTTTTGAATATAAAACCGGCTTCGACCGCATCAGGGACCTCGCCAAGTCATATTGCCAATATGAACCCGGGCGAAAGGAAATCGACAATTTGCAGATATTGCAACATATCGATGAAATAAAGCTCCGACTTGACCAGGTTGAAGAATTCAGACAAATAATTCATGAAAGAATTGATTTTCCTGCAGATCATTTTATTGATATGTCCGAAGCTTTTTTTAAAGCAGGTATAGAGGGAACTTTTCTTGAAGAGCAGGAAGTTTTTGACTTAAAGAGATCACTTGAATCGGTAAGAAATATACTTGTATTTTTGAAAAAAGATGAGAAAGACCGTTTTCCTGCATTGAAAATCCTGGCTAAAGATGTAAAGATTTATCCGGCAATTTCTGATAGGATTAATCATATTCTCAATAAAAACGGAAAAATAAAAGATAGTGCCTCAAAAGAACTGGAAAATATTCGTAAGGAATTATCTGGAAAGCAAGCTTCGATTTCACGTAAACTTAACAGTATTCTTCGTAAAGCACAAGCTGAAGGTTGGGTAGATGAAGACACTACCCTGGCTGTCAGGAATGGACGTCCGGTAATACCTGTTCCAGCAAGCAATAAAAGACGAATTGGCGGATATGTTCATGATGAGTCTGGAACTGGAAAAACAGTCTATATTGAGCCTGCAGAAGTACTTGAAGCAAATAATGAGTTAAGGGAACTCGAACTCGCGGAGAGAAAAGAAATTATAAAAATCCTGATTGAGTTTACTCATTTTATCAGACCATATATCCAGGATCTTCTTTTTGCGCATGATTTTATGGCTCATATTCCT
>CAZKMG010000465.1:646-3085 GCA_964553465.1 uncultured Bacteroidaceae bacterium | reverse complement strand
ATTACCTTTGAGCGTGTGACCACTAACCCGTTTAACAGCATCTGGACTCCAGTATGTCCTTATATCTGAAAATACCTGGGCTGAACCAGTTAATAAATGTCCGAATAACATTGCAGCACCATTCAGACTATCATTTTCTGTTGCCAGAATATACGGCTGTCTTATTCCGTTCCAGTCGAATGAAGAACAAAGTATTGCCTCCATAAAATCCCCGTTTGGAAAATGATCTGTCCATTGCCTCTGTCCCTGGAAACCTGCAGCAATTGCATTATGACCCATAGCCTCCTCCCCAAAACCAAGTTTATGCAATACAGGATTTCCTATCATCAGGTCTCTGGCTATCAGTGTCATCTTTACTACAAATTCCCAGTCTTTATCCTTCTGTTCACGAGTTCTTTGCTTTTTGGGATGGTTTCGGTCAATATCTTCTCTGCAATTTTCTTTAACCCAATTTAACCCTTTCAGATATTCGTCTTTGTCGAAAATATTTTCATCTATTCTTCTTGTAAATTCTGACATATCCACATATTCACATCGCATGCCAAGATATTTCTCGAAAAAATCCACATCAACAATAGAGCCTGCAATACCCATGGAAACCGAACCCATGGAAAGATAGGATTTACCTTTCATGGTTGCGACGGCTAATCCGGCTTTTACAAAACCAAGTAATTTAGATTTGACATCTTCAGTTATGGAAGTATCGGAACTGTCCTTCACCTCTTTTCCATAGATACTGAAAGCTGGCAGTCCTTTCTGGTTATGACCGGCAAGAGCAGCAGCCAGATAAACCGCACCCGGGCGTTCAGTACCGTTGAATCCCCAGATTGCTTTGGGGAGGTGAGGGTCCATATCAATGGTTTCACTTCCATAACACCAGCAAGGTGTGACCGTTAAGGAAATGCCCACATTCTCTAACCTGAATTTGTCGGCAGTAGCAGTTGCTTCGGCAACCCCGCCGATACAAGTATCTGAAATAACACATTCTACTTTATTACCGTCAGCATGCCGTAAGTGTGTTTCCAGAAAAGCGGCAGCTGATTTCGCCATATTCATTGTTTGGTTTTCTAGCGATTCCCTTACTCCACCTCTCCTGCCATCTATAGTTGGGCGAATTCCAATTTTTGGTAAACTTCCGATTAATCTGTTTGTTCCTGATTTTTCCATAATATTCTCAATATTTATTAAATGTGGTTATTTTTCTGAATTATTCTTTTATTCTTTCCTCTGCAAATCAATTATTTAATTACACATGTCTCTTAATCCATTAACCTCCAATGAGTAAAGTTTTATATAATTTATAAATCCTATCACCTTCACCTGAAACTTCTCCAGGCAAATATTCAGCAATTCTAAATGATTTCTTTACTATCTGACTGCTTTCTTCAACATCTTTTACATGCTTTAATGCGATGGCCTGTGCAAGTATATTCCCAATGGTTGATGCTTCTGCAGGTCCAGCAATAATCTTCCTTCTGCTGATAATTGCTGTTTGCATGCATAGATATTCCGACTGGCTTCCCCCTCCAATTAAATGTATAGTGTCAATCCGGGTATTCAGCATGGTTTCTAATTTATCCATATTATCCCGGAATGAACAACATAGGCTGTCATATGCAATCTTAAAATATTGCCCGGGGGTGTCGGGAAGATCTTGTCCGGTTTTCGAGATAAACAAATCAAACGCTTCCTTCATGTCATTAGGATTGTAAAATAATTCATCATCAGGACAAATTAAGGTTTCTGTTTTTGCAGTCCTTACAAGTTCAGCTATTTCATTATAACTGTATTTATTTTTGAAAGATGCCTGTAATCCTTGCACTAACCATAGTCCGATAATATTCTTCAGAACCCTGTAAGAATTATTGAATCCGCGTTCGTTGGTAAATCCGTTCTTCAGAGCGAATGTATTTAATACCGGAGTTTTGGATACCATTCCTGCTATGCACCATGTTCCGGTGGAAATAAATGCATAATATTCTTTATCGGAAGGAACAGCTAATATAGCGCCGGCAGTATCATGACAGCATACAGCAACCATTTTAACATGAGATGGCAAAGTATAATCTTCCTTTACATTTCCTGCAATTGTCCCTGGCATAAGTATTCGGCCAAAATGCCGGGATTCAAGATTTAGAAACCGGAGGATTCCAATATTCATCTCCCTTCCTTCTACATTAAGAAGTTGAGAAGTAGACGCGATGGTGAGTTCATTGAATATCCTGCCCGACAATCTGTAACTTACATAGCAGGGCAGAAACAGTAAGGTGGATATCTTGCCAGATGTATACTGATCCCGAATAGATAGTAATTGAAATAATGTGTTAAACTCGTAGAAATTGATTCCAGTTTTGCGGAAAGTTTCTTCTTTCGACATTATGGTTTCCCATTTCTTCTGCATAGTTTTTGTACGGGAATCGCGGTACGCTACAGGAATAT
>CAZKMG010000465.1:0-636 GCA_964553465.1 uncultured Bacteroidaceae bacterium | reverse complement strand
ACACCCCAGGAATCAACACCAATACTTGAAATATGGATATCCTTATGTGCTAAGATTTTTAAGATTGCCTTATCTATTTCTGTAATAATATATTCAATATCCCATCTGTCATGGCCATTAATATACTTAGTCTCGTTATTAAATCGTGAAGCTTGCTTAATTGACAAATGACCGTTCGAAATTGTTCCGGTCATAATACGAATGCTACTCGCACCCATGTCAATTGCTATACAATTAAATTCGTTCACTTGAAGAATTTGAAATTTAGAATGCTGACTCTACCTTATATAGTGTATTTTTTTAATTACACAATAAATCACTAAGATTTGATAATAAGGATTAAATTATTTTATTCTTCCTTAAGATTTTTATGGTTTTGCAGGATAGCAATACTTTCTAATTATGGATATAAATATTATATTCTAAAATAGGATTTAAAATAAAAAAAATGAAATGCTTTAAATATTTATTTTTGTGTAAAATTTAAACATTTTCTTGAAATTATAAGATATACTATTTCGCCTCCATCGGGTGATCCTTAAAGTATAATTCAAGGTTTTCACAAAATCCGCTTAAATATACATTCTTGCAGATAATGGCGGTACGATCGCCCGTTTAACCGCCCAGTTGACCAAC
>CAZKMG010000464.1:0-3088 GCA_964553465.1 uncultured Bacteroidaceae bacterium | reverse complement strand
TTGAGTAATTTTAAATCCTGAATATAGGAGATCATTCCAGAAATTGGGATAAGATTTTGTTACAACAATTGGGTCCCTGATCATAATTTCTCCTGTTTTAAGGGCCATTGGGGCAAATGCCATGGCCATCCTGTGATCGTTATATGTTTCAATCACCGCGTTATTATTTATTTTAAATCGAGATTTTCCATTCCACGAAATCCATTCTCCTGAATCTATAAAATCTATCTTCACACCAAATTTTTTCATTTCATTATGTAAAGCCTGAATTCGGTCGGTTTCTTTTATACGCAAACTTTGAGTCCCGGTAAACCGGAATGGTATTCCCAGAAGCACGCATATTACTGCAAAGGTTTGTACCAGGTCAGGGTTTAAAGTAAAGTCATATTCAAAATGAGAAGAAATAAGGGGGATTTTAACCAGGTGAGCACCCTTTTCAATAAATTCTGTTTTGATACCCAGATATTCAAACATTTTAATCAGCGAAGCATCACCCTGGAGACTATCATTGGAAATTCCTGGTAAAAATATATCCGATTCGTTCGCAAGTGCAGCTATTTCGTACCAGTAAGAGGCCGCACTCCAATCAGGTTCAAATGTTATTGAACCTCCCTGGTAATTTCCTTCTTCCACTCGGATTAAGTTCCTTTTCCATGTATATCTAATACCTGTCCTTTTCATAAGTTGAAGAGTCAGGTTGATATAGCTTGCTGAAATAATCTTTCCAGTTAGTCTGATCTCCAGCCCTTTAGGCAACATTGGAGCAATCATAAGCAAAGAACTGATAAACTGACTACTTATTCCACCATTAATAGTTAACGACCCTCCTTTCAGATTTCCTCCTTTTATTAAAATTGGAGGATAATTCTTTTTGGCAGTATATTCAATTTTTGCCCCTAATTTTATAAGACATTCAACAAGTTCCCCGATAGGCCTATTTTTCATCCTGTCTGATCCAGTTAAAAGGACTTCCCCGGGAAGATAAGCATAATAAGAAGAAAGGAAACGCATAGCAGTACCCGCATGTCCAACGTTTTTATTCTTATCGGTAGAATTCAAAATATTTATCATAACAGTTGTATCATCGCTTTCTGATAATCCCTTGACTTTGAGCTTTTTATTTGAGAGAGCAGCCATGATTAGCAGCCGGTTTGATATACTCTTAGAACTGGGAAGATGAATTGACCCTTCAATATGAGGTTTTAGACATTTAATGTTGTAAATCATACCCGGAAGTTTGCACTAAATTTAACTAAAATTGTTTTATTTATATTGAAAAAATATTGAGGAAAAGGATTTTCAAGTACCTTTAATTGATTTAAATTATCTATGACGATTTTTGAGAATACTGAAGTTGCATTTAAGCTAAGGTCTGATAAAGAGCTCAAGAGGGCATACATGATGTTTAAAATGATATCCAGCACCTCTTTAGTTAAATTGAGTAATTTTTTAATACCGGTTGCAATTAGAATGAGAATACCAGTTTCATGGCTCATAAAACCTACAGTTTACAAACAATTTTGTGGTGGTGAAACTATTGTTGAATGTACCCAGGTAGTTACTAAATTGGCTAAAATGAATGTCAAATCTATCCTTGATTACTCTGTTGAAGGGAAAGAGAAGGATGAGGATATAGAAAAAGCACTTCAGGAAACGATGGATTCGATTAAAAACGCAGAAAATAATCCTGACATACCATTTGCAGTATTCAAGCCTACTGCATTTATTAAAACCCATGCACTGGAGCTTCTTAGTACATTTGAAACAGTTAGTTCTGAGGTTGAAGAAGAAGGTCGAAAATTTTATAGAAGGGTTGATACATTGTGCCACGCGTGCGAAGTAAGTAATTTGCCGATTTTAATAGATGCCGAATATAGTTTTTACCAAGCTTTTATTGACAAAGTTGCTCTTGAAATGATGGAAAAATATAATCATAAGAAAGCAATTGTATTCAACACCTATCAGATGTATCGTCACGATCGGTTGGCGGTATTGCAAAAGGATTATAACTCTGCGTGTGAAAAGGGATTTTACCTCGGAGCAAAATTTGTAAGAGGAGCTTATATGGAACACGAGAGGAAAAGGGCCGCTGAAAGAGGTTACCCAGATCCCATTCATAAAGATAAAGAAAGTACAGACAGGGATTTTGATGAAGCTCTTAAATTTTCGACCAAAAATATCGGATTTATTTCAATATTAAACGGTACACATAATGAAAAAAGCTCTCTGCTTCTGACCGAATTAATGGAAAAACACAAGATTCAGAAAAATGATCCTCGAATCTGGTTTTCCCAATTGTACGGAATGAGTGATCACATTAGTTTTAATCTGGCCAGGGAAGGATATAATGTGACCAAATATGTTCCTTACGGACCTATAAAACATTTACTTCCATACCTTATAAGGAGAGTTGAAGAAAACACTTCGGTTTCCGGTCAGACAGGGAGAGAATTGTCGTTGATTATGAAAGAGCTTGATAGAAGAAAAAAACAAAACCATGAAATTTGATAATAGAAAGAATACTTTTAAAATCTGGTTCCGTAAATTTATATTTACAGCAGTACTACTCATACTTATTATAATTTTTGGGTTTTCAGAATATTTCAAGAATCCTGTTCTCGGAATGGACAAATCAATTTACCTTATCTCCCTCGGAGTTGTATATGTTATTCTTATTATAATTAATGGAGTACTTAAATATAATTTTGTTTTTTATGGAGATATAGGAGACAAAATTATTATGAGATATTACCCCATCCGTGTGTTAAACCAGAAAAAACATTCAATTGAAATACCCAAAACTAAATTTTACAAATATGAAATTGAAAAATTCTTCTTTGGAATGAAAGAAAGAATCTTTCTTTTCCAGAAGACTCAGAATGGTATTGCACGTTATCCCGGGATCAGCCTGTCAGCAGTTGATAGGATTGACAGGGAGAATATCAAGAAAGCTCTTTCTCAATATATCAAAAAGCTCTGATTTATTCCCACCAATAATAACTCCATAACTCCATAACTTCATAACTCCATAACTCCATAACTCCATAACTCCATAACTCCATAACTCCATAACCCAATTATAATATAA
>CAZKMG010000463.1:0-3102 GCA_964553465.1 uncultured Bacteroidaceae bacterium | reverse complement strand
ACTGCAGACTGTGGACTGCAGACTGTGGACTGCAGACTGTGGACTGTGGACTGTGGACTGCAGACTGCAGACTGTGGACTGAACAATTTATATTACCAAAATTTCGTATGATTAAATTATTGGTTTTTTGTGGATAAGGAAGTCATCTATATAATAAATATCAAAACTTCTTTATTATCTAATCCATAAAATAACTGAATAAACTTACCAGCCGAATCACCGGTTAGGCTTTATGGATCGTGCTTCCTGCAATAATTTAATATTTTAACCACAAAACTGATAACTAAACTTGTTTTACGATTCATGGATCATTGATCACAGATCATGATTTTTATTATCTTTGTGCGATTTTTTACAAACAGTGTATAAAGAAAATATTGAATGAGCCAGAAATTTCCTGAATATAAAAATTTTGACCTCTCAGAGATTAATAAGAGAATTCTCAGGAAATGGAATGAAGAGGAGACTTTTAAGCTTAGTATCAGTACAAGAGCGGATAAACCAGCTTTTGTTTTTTATGAAGGTCCTCCCTCTGCTAATGGGAAGCCTGGCATTCACCATGTCATGTCTCGTACTATTAAAGATATTATCTGCCGGTATAAGACCCTTGACGGATATAAAGTGGAACGTAAAGCCGGATGGGATACTCATGGCCTCCCGGTGGAACTTGCGGTAGAACAAATGCTTGGCATCACTAAAGATGATATCGGGAAAAAAATTACTATCGATCAATATAATAAAGCCTGTCGTAAGGAGGTTATGAAATACACCCGCGAATGGGAGGATCTTACTGACCAGATGGGTTACTGGGTTGATATGGACCATCCTTATGTTACTTATGATAACAGATATATTGAAACATTATGGTGGCTTCTCAAGCAATTATTTGATAAAAACCTCCTTTACAAAGGCTATAGCATCCAGCCATATTCACCGGCTGCGGGAACAGGTCTTAGCATGCACGAACTTAACCAGCCAGGGTGCTACCGGGATGTTAAAGACACTACCACCGTCGCTATGTTCAGGGTAATTCGAAATGCAATATCTGAATCCCTTTATAAAGATATCGATACCGACTTATATTTTCTGGCATGGACAACTACTCCCTGGACCCTACCTTCGAATACCGCCCTTGCCGTAGGACCGGAAATCAATTACGTGAAAGTCCGTACATTCAATCCCTTCAGTGGAGTTCCGGTTACCCTGATCCTTGCACAGGAATTAATGGATTCCTATTTCCCTGAAAAAAACAAGAATCTGAGACTTGAAGATTATAAAGAAGGAGATAAAAATATTCCCTACAAAATTATTGGAGTTCAGGCAGGTAAAACTCTTTTGAATATTAAATATGAACAACTCCTCGATTGGATTAATCCGGGTGAAAATGCCTTCCGGGTGATACCAGGAAATTTTGTGACTACAGAAGAAGGTACTGGAATCGTTCATATTGCACCTACTTTTGGAGCTGATGACTACAGGGCTGGAATTGAAAATGGGATTTCCCCCTTGCTTGTTTTGGATACAGAAGGAAATTCCGGACCGCTCGTTGATAAAAAAGGCCGGTTTATACCCTTAGAAAACATTGATCCTGAATTTATTAAAGAAAAAGTAAATCTTCAATCTTATACTGAATTTGCCGGGAGATTTGTCAAAAATGAATATGATGAAACCATCCCCCCGGATGCTAATACCGTAGATGTCGACATTGCTGTATATCTGAAACATCATAATCAAGCCTTCCGGATAGAAAAATATATCCATACTTATCCCCATTGCTGGAGGACAGATAAACCTGTACTGTATTATCCGCTTGATTCATGGTTTATTAGGACAACAGCCTTAAAAGAGCGGATGATAGAATTAAACAATACGATCAACTGGAAGCCCGAATCAACCGGAACGGGCCGGTTTGGTAAATGGCTCGAAAATCTCGTTGATTGGAATCTCTCCAGGTCTAGATATTGGGGAACACCCCTCCCTATCTGGGTCTCCGAAAACAGGGATGAAATGAAATGTATAGGATCTGTGGATGAATTAAAATCAGAAATAGAGAAATCTGTCAAAGTAGGGCATATGAAGAATAATCCACTGAGTAAATACAGTGTGGATGACTTTTCAGATGCTAATTATAGCTCTTTTGACCTTCACCGTCCTTTTGTGGATGAGATTGTCCTGGTTTCTTCATCAGGTACAAAAATGTACCGCGAATTAGATTTGATTGATGTATGGTTTGATTCAGGCTCAATGCCTTTCGCTCAACTTCATTACCCTTTCGAACATAAAGATGACCTTGAAGAATTTTTCCCTGCTACGTTTATTGCCGAGGGAGTGGACCAGACCAGGGGTTGGTTCTTTACCCTTCATGCGATAGCTGTGATGCTTTTTGATTCTGTATCCTATAAAAATATCATCTCTAATGGACTCCTTCTTGATAAAAATGGGAATAAAATGTCCAAACGCCTTGGTAATGTTATTGATCCCTTTGAAATAATCAAGAGCTTTGGTTCTGATCCACTTCGTTGGTACATGATGACAAACTCCCAGCCCTGGGACAACCTGAAGTTTGATGTGAATGGTCTTGATGAAGTGAAACGTAAATTCTTTGGGACACTCTATAACACTTATTCTTTCTTTGCTCTTTATGCTAATGTTGATAATTTCAGGTTTGCAGAAAAAGAAATTCCTATGGAAGAGAGACCTGAAATTGATCGATGGATCATCTCATTATTGAATTCCCTGGTAAAAGAAGTGCATGAAAATTATGATGATTATGAAATTACTCGTGCTGGCCGGTTAATTCAGGATTTTGTTATAGAAAACCTGAGTAACTGGTATGTCAGGCTCAATCGTAAAAGATATTGGGGAGGGGAATATTCAAAAGATAAAATTTCCGCGTATCAAACCCTCTACACATGCCTTGAAACTGTTATTATTCTTGCTTCACCCATCGCTCCTTTTTATATGGATCTGATATTCCGTGACCTTAATTCAATTACACATCATTACCAGGAAAAATCTGTTCATCTTGTTAATTTTCCAGATTATAATGAAATGCTTATAAATAAAGATCTTGAAGAGAAAATGAATGTTGCACAGACTGTT
>CAZKMG010000462.1:0-3115 GCA_964553465.1 uncultured Bacteroidaceae bacterium | reverse complement strand
TTATAATAATATCATAACTGCCTTTCCAGATATTTTCGCACTGTCAAATGCCAGTATAGATTCAGTATTAAAACACTGGCAAGGACTTGGTTATTATTCCAGAGCCAGAAACATGCATGAAACATCACAACATATTGCCATCAATTGTAAAGGTCAATTTCCTTCCTCTCATGATGATTTGATCAAGCTTAAAGGCATTGGTCCATATACTGCAGCCGCCATTTCTTCTATTGCATTCAAAGAACCAGTGGCCGCCATTGACGGAAATGCTAATAGATTTTTATCTCGTTTGATTTTAATTAGCGGTGATTTAAATTCTGGAGAAGGTAAAAAAAAAGTTGAAAAATTAGCATTCTCAATCTTAGATAGGTCTAATCCCGGGAGGCACAACCAGGCTATCATGGAATTAGGGGCAACGATATGTCTTCCTGTAAAACCAAAATGTTTTGAATGTCCTGTTAGCTCTAAATGTTCTGCATTAAAGAATAACAGAATCCATGAATTTCCTGATAAAAAACTTAAATTAAAAGTGAAGAAAAGGTTTTTTAATTACTTCATCCTATCCACAAATAGCAGAATTCTCATTAGGAAGAGGGAAAAAACTGATATATGGCAAGGTCTTTATGAATTCCCATTAATTGAAACAAAAGCTAAGCAAAAACCTGAGAGATTATTGGAAATTATTATGCATTCTAATAATATTCCCTCAAGTGATTTCAATATCACAAAAGTATCTCCCTTTATTACTCATATTTTAACTCACCAACACATAATAACACAGTTTATACATGTGAAAATTCAAAATGAGTGTTTAGATTTCAAAACTGGGGAACATTGGATAAAGATCGATGAATTCCCGGATTACCCTATACCCAGGCTAATTGACAGATATCTCTTAAGGGAAGGATTATAATTCTATTTAGCTTATTTTTTATATCTTTACTTCTAAATCATAAATACTTCATTATGTCAGTTAATAAAGTAATTCTTATCGGCAATGTTGGCAAAGATCCTGATACGAGGCATCTGGAGGGTGGAAACACCGTTTCAAGATTTTCACTTGCAACAAGTGAAGTATATAAGAACAAGGATGGGGAAAAAATAACCAATACTGAGTGGCATAATATTGTCCTCTGGAGAGGTTTAGCTGAAATTGCTGAGAAATATGTTAAAAAAGGTTCTCAGCTTTTTATTGAAGGCCGGATTAGAACACGTTCTTATACTGATCAGTCGGGCAATACAAAGTATACTACCGAAATAATTGGCGACGCCATGCAAATGCTTGGTAAAAAGTCTGAAAGCACTATGGGTTCTGATCAGGATCAATCAGTACCTATGAATCAGGAAACTAAAAAACCTGGTACTGATTCTGCCGAATCTTTCGAGGATCTTACTCAAGGTCCGAATGAAGTTGATGATCTCCCATTTTAATGTTAATAAACCAGAGACATCCACCTTGGAAACAGAATTAAGTTTATTGCCATTACCAATTATCTCTTCTATTGAATTTATGCCCTTCTCCCCTGGCATTATCATTGGATTGGTAGTGATCGTTATACTCCTTTTTTTCTCAGGCATGATATCGGGTGCTGAAGTAGCCTTTTTTTCCCTTAAACCAAAAGACAAAAAAGCACTTCATGAAATGGATATCAAAAATGCAGATAGGGTTTTAAATATTTTGAAAAATCCTGAAAGACTATTAGCAACTGTATTAATTGGCAATAATTTCATAAATATCGGGATTGTGATAATCTCTACTTACATTACTGTAAACATTCTTAATTTTATTGATGAACCTATTCTTGGATTCATCTTTCAAGTCATAATATTAACATTCCTGATTCTTATCTTTGGCGAGATTATACCAAAAATCTATGCAAGTCATCATCCAGTAAAAATTGCAATGATAATGTCAAATCCGCTATTGATAGCTGAAAAGTTTTTCTATCCCCTCAGTAATTTGCTACTGAAATCTAGTTCCTTCGTATCGAAAAAAATGTTCAAGAAGCAGGTTAGTTTATCAATGGATGAACTCTCTGATGCTGTCGATCTCACAACCGGTGTTGTTACTGAAGATAAAAAAATACTGAAAAGCATCGTTAAATTCAGCAACATTGAAATAAGTGATATCATGAGACCAAGAATTGATGTTGTTGCAGCAGATATTACAACCGATTTTCCCAGTCTTATCCAAAAGATAAATGAATCAGGATATAGCCGGATACCTGTGTATACAGATTCATTTGATCATATCAATGGAATACTCTATGTAAAAGATCTGCTGCCGTTTCTTGATGAACCAAATAAATTTAACTGGCAGGAACTTATTCGACCTTGTTATTTTGTTCCTGAAACTAAAAAGATCAATACATTACTGCAGGAATTCCTTGAAAAGAAAATTCATATGGCAATAGTAGTGGATGAATATGGTGGAACTGAAGGAATTGTAACTCTTGAAGATGTACTTGAAGAGATTATGGGTGAAATAACCGATGAATCTGATGAAAGAGAAATATTTTATACTCGCATTGACGAGAATAATTATCTATTCAATGCAAAAACATTGTTAAATGATTTTTATAAAATTGTACAGGTACCTCAGGATACATTTGAAAAAATCAGAGGGGATGCCGACACAATTGCTGGACTGATCCTGGAATTGAAAGGGGAAATTCCACGTCTTAATGAAGTTGTACCGTTAAAGAATTTTACCTTTACTATTACTTCTGTCGATAACAGGAAAATTAAAAAAGTCAAGTTTACCATTCACAAGCCTGAAAAAAAATCCTAGTTATTTATAGGGATGAGAAGAAGTATAATGAATATATCCTTGGGAATTGCTCTAATCCAATTATTAGGTTTTTCAGTTTCCTGCAAGAATAATTATACACCTAAACCTCCCGGTTATTTGAAAGTTGAATATCCTGAAAAAAAATATAGATTATTTGATAAATATCCGGAATTTCGCTTTGAGTACCCAGAGTATGCAACGATCAAATATGACTCTATCTCTTTGGACAGGTCCGGGTGGTTAAATATTGAATTTCCTTCATTGAACGGGACCATTTACCTTAGCTTTAAGAAAATAAACCATAACCTTGATACATACATAAAA
>CAZKMG010000461.1:0-3121 GCA_964553465.1 uncultured Bacteroidaceae bacterium | reverse complement strand
TGCCTCTTTATCCATCGATTCATCTATCATTCCGGAAATTTTAACATATCCGCCCAGGGGAAGCCAACCTATTCCATATTCAGTCTCCCCGAATTTTTTCTTGATTATTGAAAACCATGGATCGAAAAAGAGATAAAACTTCTCTACCCGGGTTTTGAAAATCTTTGCAAAGATAAAATGTCCAATTTCGTGTAAAATAATAAGTATTGATAGACTTAGAAGAAACTGTGATGCCTGTATAAAAATATCCATTTTATTAATCTATTAATTGTGTTGCCAGCATTCGAGCCTCATGGTCAGAATTTTGATAATCATCTAAAGATGGGGTGGCAATATAACTTGACTTTTCCAAGACTTTTTCTATAATATCCGACATTTCATGAAATCCAATTTTCTCGCAAATAAAAGCATTTACTGCAACTTCATTAGCTGCATTCATGATACAAGGCCAATTGCCTCCCTTCCGAAGGGCTTCGTATGAAATTGCAAGGTTACGAAATTTTTTTGTATCCGGAGGTTCAAAAGTTAGATTAGGATAATCTAAAAAATTCAAACGAGGGAAATTTGATTTTATTCTGTTTGGAAATGAGAGGGCATATTGTATGGGTAAACGCATATCAGGTATTCCCATTTGAGCTTTCATGGATCCATCTTCGAACTGTACCATCGAGTGGATTACAGATTGACGATGAATGATCACTTCAATTTTTTCAACCGGGATATCAAATAACCATCGAGCTTCAATTACTTCAAGTCCCTTATTCATCATGGATGCTGAATCGATGGTTACTTTTTGTCCCATCGTCCAGTTTGGATGAGTTAAGGCCTGTTCTTTGCTAACGGTTTTAATGAATTCAATGCTCTTATCAAGGAATGGGCCACCAGAAGCAGTAAGTATAATTTTTTCAACTGGGTTTAAATCTTCCCCGGCAAGACATTGAAAAATGGCAGAATGTTCTGAATCCACGGGAACAATATTTACATTTTTCTTCCTGGCAATGCTCCTGATAAGTTCACCAGCAACAACCATGGTTTCTTTATTTGCCAGGGCGATACTCTTACCTGCCTCGATAGCCCTGATTGTAGGCATTAGACCTGCAAACCCAACCAGGGCAGTTAAAACCATGTCAACAGTATCTATCTCCATAATCTGGGAAATGGCATCCAATCCTGCAAAAACCTTGATAGGATAATTACTGAGAGCATCCCGGACAAATGCAAATTTTTCCTGGTTTCCGATAACAACAGCATTAGGGCCGAATGTAATTGCTTGCTTAACCAACAGTTCAGCATTATTTAGTGCAGTAAGGATCTCAACTTCAAAATACCTGTGATTTGCTGAGATTACATCAAGGGCTTGACGTCCGATAGAACCTGTTGAGCCAAGAAGAGCGATTCTTTTTTTCATCCTTTATTCTAAACTATTTTACTGCAAGACCTTCATTGAACAGCATATAACATTTTTAATTAGAGCATTGTGGTAAATTACACAATATTGCAAAATCTGGGATATTTTTTAATTTGCAAAAACTTTTAGCTTAATCCGCTTTCTAGAGAATAAAGATCAAGGATTTTGCTAAACAGTAAAAGCACGACCTTATCGGATCAGAATACAATATAATCTTCAGGATTCAATGCTACTCCATTCTGCCAGAGTTCGAAATGCAGATGCGGCCCTGTGGTCAATTCCCCAGAATTGCCGACAATGGCTATCGCATCTCCAGCTTTTACCCGCATACCAACCTTCTTTAACAATTCTGCATTATGTTTATACATTGAAATTATATTCCTTTCATGCTGTATTTCAATAACATATCCGGTCTCCAGGGTCCATGTCGCCATTATTACAGTCCCATCCAATGTAGCTTTAACTATAGCATTTGGAGAGGCTACTATATCTGTTCCATAATGGTTGCCAAGTAGATTGAAAGAGTTAGTTACAAGTCCCTTAACCGGAGAAAAGAAGTATAATTTTTCAAGTTTGACAGGTTCATTTCTTTCAACCTGCATAGATAGTCCGATTTTATCAATTTGCTCAATTTCAGTTCTTAACAGAGAATCAGCCGGGGAGCGGATGAATTGAACCGGTGGTATTGTATGGTTAGTATCAACTTCAATCTTAAGAAAATCATTTGGTTCTTTACCCGTAATTATCTGGTTCAGGTTAGTAAAATACTGGTCGTGAAATTTTAATTCTTGGTCAAGTGAGTCAAGTCGCTGTAAATTTTGAATGATATTGTTTCTCATTTCAGCATCAGGATATCCCGGGATACGCTCACGAATAGGAGTATAAGCAATTACTGTGTAAGTAAGTGCAATGATAAGAATCAAAATTGTCCCAGTGAAGGAAATGATATTAAGTCGTGACAATCGCACATATCCTATTTCCTGGAAAGAGCTGTCATTCAAGATGACCAGCCTGTATTTATCAGTAAGTTTCTGAACAAACTTTCTTTTTTTCTTTATATTATCAGACATCGAATGATTCAATTAATCTATTATCTTCACTTCTACTGAATCACTTTGCCATAATCCATGTTTAGTGCAGACAGCCATGGCAGAAAGGTTCATACTAACTTTAGGGATGATATAAAAATCAACTTCAACATGTTCCGGCTTATTTCCCAGCATACCCGGGGTGAAATGTGCTTCGGCGAGAAATGTTTCGCGATTCCAAAGTTGAATATAGCTTATGTAATGATCCGGTTCATCCGGGTGAGCGTATTCATCACCCAATTTAATTTTGACTTTAAATTTTTGTCCTTTCGTGGAAGTATTATCGCAAATAATATGAGGTGTATGCCTGTCGAAATAGTCCTTTTGAAGTTCTTTTTCGATAGCGTCAATGTCAACTGGCTTAAAAACTCTGGGCATAAATTCAGGGCTTTAATTTATAAATCGCTCAAAATTAGTCGAAATTTTTTGAGAATACTAAACAAACAGCTACATTTGCAACTGTTAAAAGAAATATTTCTGAGAAATTATCAAGTGATGAAAGGATTTCCAGAATATACTTTGCAGATCAAGCCTGGCAAAAAGTCTGGGAAGGCTGGTTGACTATGGATTAAAAATATATTGCGGGGTGGAGCAGTTGGTAGCTCGTTGGGCTCATAACCCAAAG
>CAZKMG010000460.1:0-3121 GCA_964553465.1 uncultured Bacteroidaceae bacterium | reverse complement strand
TCAATTTGAACTTTTTCATCAGCATAGATCACTCCGTTCTTCTTTTTGGCTTTTTGAATTTCTTTCTTAAGCTTTGAAGGGGAGGCATTCTGTAAACCTTTGGAAAAGATAAGTTCTTGACAAAATCCAGAACTGTCAACCACTTGATAATTGATATACTTTAATGCTTTATCCGGTACAGCGGCAGAATAAGTGAAGCCATCTTTTGCAAGATATGTATTACTTACAGCCTCAGCAGCACTGGGCGCAAAAAATGCGCCAATATTAATGAACATATAGAAGATACTAAATGCTACATCCCTCTTTCCAGAATATCTTGCATTGTCGTAAATATTTCCTACCAGAGCCTGGAGATTTCCTTTAAAAAAACCTGTACCGAGTGAGATAAGAAATAAGGCGGTGAACATGGTGATCTTACCTGCAAGATTTGCCTCAGAAGGATTTGCAAGTAAAGCATATCCTGCAAACATTATTAAAATCCCAAGTGTTATAGTTTTACCATAGCCAAGAAATCTGTCAGCAATAAATCCTCCCAGAAGTGGAAGAAAATATACAGCAGCCAGGAAGCCACCGAATATTTGTCCAGTAATACCTGAATCAAATCCAAATTTAGCCTGAAGATATAAAGTGAAAATTGCCAACATTGTATAATATCCAAATCGCTCTCCCATATTGGCCAGTGCAAGCACAAATAAACTCTTGGGATGTCCTTTAAACATGGTTTAATTTTTAAAGTTAAGATTGGTTTAGTCTTAATTTCAAATATAGAATATCTTTTTTATTTGGCATTATGACAAATCTGTAAAAAAGTAGGTTTGATTAACAAATACATTTTATGTGATTTGTATGTATCTTAAGTCTACTATCCAATGTCTAATGTAACAATCCGAATTCGTTTACATACTACCATCTTCCAATTGCCGACTAATGATTACTATCTTCCAGTTAAGACGTCAATAATTTTCAATCTACCGATATTTCTTATAATTTTGATTAAAATTTCATTAAATGAAAATCTTTTCGACAAAGCAAGTACAGGAAATTGATACATTTACTATTGAAAATGAGCCGATAGCATCAATCGATTTAATGGAACGAGCTTCGAAAGCTTTCATGCTCTGGTTTATTCGCCATTTTGATGTTTCCCAAGAAGTTATTGTTTTTGCAGGGCCTGGAAATAATGGGGGTGACGCACTTGCTATTGCCCGAATGCTGTATAATAGGAATTTCAAGCTGAAAGTTTACTTTATTCAACTAACTGGCAATATTTCAAAAAATTGTTTGGCGAATTATGAGCGATTAAAACAATTGCCTCATGAAATACTTAAAGATTTGAAGCACAATGATCCATTACCTTTGATCCCTTCAGGATCAGTAATTATTGATGGGTTATTCGGCTCAGGACTCAATAGACCCGTTACAGGATTTCCAGCTACAATTATTGACGCAATGAACCATTCTGGTGTACAAGTTGTATCAATTGATATTCCATCAGGATTATTTGGGGAAGATAACCGAAATAATATACCTGAAGCCATCGTAAAAGCTTCATTTACATTAACCTTTCAATTTCCCTTTCTCTCGTTCTTTTTTGCAGAGAATTACATTTATACTGGTGAATGGGATATAGCAAATATTGGATTGAATAAGGATATTATTCAGAGGATTGATACTAACTATATCTTCCTGTCTCATAATTTAATATATCGAAAAATTAAACCCAGACCAAGATTTAGTCATAAAGGAACATTTGGTCATGCACTATTGATTTCCGGTTCCTATGGAATGATGGGAGCAGCAGTGATTGCTTCAAGAGCTTGCCTTAGAGGAGGAGCAGGGCTTGTGACAACACACATTCCTCGTTCAGGTTATACGATTTTGCAAACAAACGTTCCCGAAGGATTAGTCAGTCTGGATTCATCCGAATTTGTCTTTAGTGAAATTCCTGATCTTGAGAATATTAGTGCTATTGGTATTGGACCTGGCATATCAACTGATAATGGAATAGATTCTATTTTATACTCTTTGATTAAAACGACTAAGGTCCCTATGGTAATTGATGCTGATGGATTAAATATTCTTGCTCGACATAAGGAATGGTATGTGCATTTACCTCAAAATTCCATTATCACTCCACATCCAAAAGAGTTTGACCGGCTTGTTGGAGATTCAGAAGGAATGTATGAGAGACACTTGAAACAATTAGATTTTGCGAAGAAATACAACATCATTGTAGTTTTAAAAGGAGCTTATACCATTATAACTTTGCCTGATGGACGCTCTTATTTTAATTCTACAGGTAATCCCGGTATGGCAACAGGTGGAAGCGGTGACGTTCTCACCGGATTAATGGTTTCACTCCTGGCACAATCTTATCAGCCATCTGATGCAGCCCTGATTTCGGTATACTTACATGGGCTTGCTGCGGATATCGCTGTTGAAAAAACCGGGCAGGAAGCATTAATCGCCAGCGATATTTCTGAAAATATTGGAAATGCTTTTCAGCTGTTAAAGAAACTGAAATAATTTTTTTGATCATAATTCGTTAATCAAATGGAGCGATTAACTTTACATACTTAATTTGAAAAATGTATTCATAGATTAAAATTACATTTATCAATAAAATAATACTAATCCTATAATTTAATAACACATGAATAAATATTTACTTACAGGCGCATTAATGATCATTATGATCTCATGTGTTGTTCCCTCAAAGTTTATTGTTACCCGAATAGGAGAGGAGCCAGAAAGTTACAGCCAGCGCTATATTTACAGCTTACCAAGAACTATATTAAAAGTGACCATTTGTTATAAAAAGGAAAGTTATGTTCCAGGACCCTACCGGATGTTCTCTCAGAAATATCTTGGAATATCTGATTTTATTGATAAACCGGAAACAAGATGGCAAATTTATG
The DNA here is from genome assembly GCA_964553465.1 of uncultured Bacteroidaceae bacterium. Taxonomy (GTDB): domain Bacteria; phylum Bacteroidota; class Bacteroidia; order Bacteroidales; genus CAZKMG01. The sequence goes on along the minus strand of CAZKMG010000460.1, from coordinate 203 downwards.
ATGCAAATTTATCAGCCTTTACAGAACCTGACCCCTCTCATTATTATAGCATTAATGTCGTAAAAGGTTCAGCCCAATCTGTACCTTTTCTTGAATTTACAAGTGAAGGGCTCATCATCGATCCAAATAAGGGGATAAGTATTGGATCAGCAGGCCCCTTCATGAATAAAGTTGCTGAGCCCCCATATTTTACTGATTTATCA
>CAZKMG010000459.1:0-3134 GCA_964553465.1 uncultured Bacteroidaceae bacterium | reverse complement strand
GCATCATTAACGACGGCATTCTCTGGTGCAATAATATACCCCTTGATTAATGGATCGCCAGATTTCCTCATTATTTGATCAAGCCTGTTGCGCAGTTCTTTTAGGACATCCTGTTCAGATGGAACCTCGATAAGATTATTCCGTTCATTCGGATCAAAAACCAGATCGTAAAGCTCTTCATGCGGTAACTCCATATTTTCCCAACCATTGTCGAGCCAGAATTGCTTACTTAATCCATCATCGCAGTTTGGAAGTACCGGTGTTTTTTTATCCCCGAAACGACGGATATATTTATACCTTTTTGTGCGTACAGACCTCATGGGTTCATAGGCTGCATGGTAATTAACCTGACTGAATATCTCATCTCTGATTTCCTGCTTTTCTTCCGTGATTATAGGTATAACAGATGTTCCATCCAACCAGTCAGGTTTGGCAATATTAAGAAGTTCGCAAATAGTAGGGAAAATATCGATCACACTCACCATACTATGTATGGTTCTACCTCCTGAAAAGCCACCAGGTCCTCGCATAATCATAAAAATTCCTGTACCTGAATCGTACAGGTTACATTTCATGGTTGGAAAAGCAATACCATGATCAGTTGTACAGATCACAAGGGTATTCTCTTCAAGTCCATTACGCCGTAATGCGGCCAGAACAGTGCCCATCTTCTCATCCAGAATACGAGCAGATTCCATATAATTAGCCATATCCTCCCGTACTGCAGGATCATCCGGCAGGGGTTGTGGTGGAATTAGGTGATCAGGATTAATATCATTTTTATGCCTCAGGTATTCCCTGTGAGTCTCAATAAATCCTACCGATAGAAAAAAGGGCCCCGATGGTGCTTTGTCGAGCCATTCTGCAGCCTTCAGATGAGCCTCATTTGGATTACCTAAATATTCATCATATCCGATTTTTTTAAAAAAATCGTTATTTTTCATTGCTACAACATGCTGAACTCCGGATAATGCTGAATGGTAACCATATTTTTTCAGCGTAAAGTTAATATGTGTATGAGTATCCTTCAATAAAAAACCTCGATGGGCTAGACCTATCATCCCGTTATTATGTGGATACATTCCGGTAAGCAGACTGGCACGACTTGCTGAGCAGGTGGGGTGAGTTGTAAAATACTTTTTGAAAAGCACACCTTCTTCAGCCAGCTTCTGCAAATTCGGTGTTGGAACGGGATATCCATAAGGTTGAATATAGCGTCCTGTATCGTGCGAATGAAGGTACAGAATATTTGGCCGGTTAGATAGTATTTTGCCAACAGGAAGGGCCTTTTCAACAGGTACATCTTTGTACGTTCCGGGGATGTCTGTATGGGTTGAGAATGGAAAACTAATAGCCAGACCTCCAATTCCTGCCTGACGAATAAAGTTTCTGCGATCCAAATTTATGTTACTCATATTTTATCTTGTTTATATCCTGATATGTAAAGTTATTTAATAGCTTAAAGATTTTGTTACTTATTTTTCCTAATGACTCACTTCATTTCATTTATCCTTCCAGGAACAGAAAAATTCAGTGCAGCATTATCCAGCACTAATACCCAATCTTCAGTTTCTGTTTCATTGGGTGGATTAAAATCTCTGTTTTTCTTATCAAAAACAATAAATGGAGTATGAGTTACTTTTCCTTCCTGATCGTAAACTTTCCCATCTCGGGGACTATACCACCATGCGTTGATTTTTTCACCACTTAGCTTATTAACATAAACTTTACGTGTAATTGTCGCCATAGGGAAATAAATAAATGCGTAATTTCCCTCCTTGTCTCTTGTTGATTGAATATGAATTTTCCCAGGCCCTGATTCATCGATCAGACTAAGGTCAGAAATCCTATTAAAATAGGGCCTTGAGAGCATAAGATCTTTTAAATGTTTCATATCAAAAGCACCAGGCAAATCTTTTCCCTTTGGCAATCCGTCTTTCTCTTCGTTCCACCAGCCTCGTGTTGGAATAGCAAAACTTTTAATCTGCCAGGTAGGTGAAGAGAATTGCCAAACTGTCGTACAACCGTAAACATGCCCTGAAGCACCTGCAAATACAGACCAGTAGGCTGCTTTTCTTACATCATGGTCAGTAAAATATCCTTCTTCAGTTTTCCAGCCTACCGCATGATCTTCATAAGGCGGCTCCCCTTCCATGCAGGGTTTAACAGGCCGAATCGCATAATCTGACTGAATATCTGTATAGGATCTCTCGTCATTCCTGCGGAAATGACTGGTCTGTATCAAATTAAAATCCATCCATTCATCGTAGTGAAAAAAAGTTGATGATGATCCTCCACCCCATGCTTTAGGTTGGGGATGAAAAGTCATCATTGTAGTAGTATAATCGGCTTTGCCATCTTCATTTTGTACCATATTTACACCATCCGCAATTCCTTCAGCAATTTTTCTATAAACATTTGCTTGGGTCATGTCCGTAGGATTTCTGTCACCTCCAAGTACCCAAATAATATGTGAATTTTGATCCCGGTATCTATTACCAAGGAACCAACCATATTGATAAGCATTCTCAAGGTTAAGCTCTTCAGTATTAGCTACCTTATCGCCCCAGGATGGTAATAACCCAACAAAAAGGTCCAGTTTAATAGCCTTTTCTATGATATTATCTACATTCCTGTAATAGTTCTCATTGGGTGTTGACGGATCGAAATTCTTCCATGGAATGTCACCATAATAATTGGGGCTGTTTCCAAAATGAAAAACGAGGGAACCAAAAAATCCATTAAATCCTTTATCTTTCCGGTCCATAAGATATATATCTGCATCTTCCTTTGAAATGAACTGAAAAATCCCCCAGCCAGTATCAAAGCTAAGAAAGAAGGGATCACCATTTTCTTTATAAATTAAAAACCTGCCATTGTCACTAACGGTTAATTTACTTTCTTTCGCGGAAAGATTTCCGATAAACAGGAAGAGAAGAAATAGGACACAAAATGTTCTAAAATTACTCATTTCTTAAAGTGTTTAGTTTAAGTTTAACCCTTTGAACAATGAAAATTCTGTCGTGATGCCGTGATGTCGTAACATTCCTTCGTAACATCCTAACCTCGTTACCTTGTCACGTCGTCACGAATTCTAAGATTAAACCAAGTTTTTCAACAAAAATTTTGTTTAT
>CAZKMG010000458.1:0-3147 GCA_964553465.1 uncultured Bacteroidaceae bacterium | reverse complement strand
TACCAAACCTGGTAATGGCTGAATTGTATCCGGATATCTTCACATTTCTAGCAAATAAAACTCCATTAATATGTTCTATTGCAGAATTCTCATTAAAGTCAGTGACAGGACAATTTAATTTTTCATCCTGTCTTTTTAATTTACTGTCGATCAGCACGACCTGTCCGGCCTGACCGGTTAATACTAATCCCGGAACTGAATTCTCGCTCTGAAGATCCCTGATTGTAACGAGATTCTCATCAACCAGGAATCCGGCTACTTTCTGATTTGTAAGGTGAATATGTTCAAATGCCGTATACATCCTGCTTGGAAGTACCTGAATACCATAATCAAACCCATCAATGGTAATATTTTTAAAATATGACCCTGACAAATTAAATCTATCACATAGAATTCCTGCTGAGCCAATTTTTAGAGAATCACCTGAAGTGATGGTAACATTCCTGACAGCACCCATATTATTTCCAAAATATCGTAATCCTGCGGCCCCTTCATTCCCTTTACCTGTATTAATGGAAATATTTTCAAACATATTTGCCATAGCAACATTTGATTGGTTTTTTCGCATGAAGCTGAAAACCGGTTTATTGGTTCCCTTTTCAAAACCCGGACAATTGTCCTGCAATCTAATGATGGTTCCTTTTTCACTTTCCCCACGTACTATTATTTGCCTGTTCAACTCATTCCCCATTGAGTTATGCAAATCTTCAAAAGTATAACAAATAGTATTACTCACTTTATAAGTCCCTTCAGGAAAATAGAGAATTCTTGAAGGAGATAAATGGACCGGAAATATTGCAGTAACAAAACCATTCACTTTGCGGTTTTCGACACTGAGAGGGTGAACAAAATCCTGTCTTGGGTCTTCTGACAACTCTTTCACAAGGGCTTTCTGTCCTTCAAGGGTTGGCCGAAGAATATCATCCATTGCCCTGATAAGTGCATCTGTGCAGTCTTTTTTACCAGTTTTATCACAGTTATAAGGCGGTTTAGTTACATCAATGACTGCTTTTGCCTCAACTGGGTAAATGATGTTTTGGGCATTATTTTTACCAGGTATACATAATAGTGCAGATACTAATAAAATTTTAATCCGTTTCATAAGATGCAATTTATCATAAGGTTTCTTTCCTTGAAAATATAAATTTATCATCGATAATTTCAATTTCCTGTTTCATTTAAAAAGAAATCTCTCCAAAAGTTGGACTTATCATTATTTTGGAAAATCAAATTTAATCGGATATTGATTCACACGAAATTATTTCCTTTTTCTATTAATTAATTTTATCGTTAACGCAATGGAAATCAACGTCCCGGCTAATATACCCAGGTATAGATATCCTGTTATAACATCTGGTTTTATGTTACTTATTTCACTGTCCACCAATTGATATACCGGAATAATCCATTGAATGATATATGCCTGTAATAATGTCATTATACAAATAACAAATAACATTATAAAACTGTGCTTAAATGTAAAACGAAAGAGGTCTGATTCTTTTCCAACCAATCCCACAGCAGCAGCTCCCACAGCAATAGACTGTGGAGAAATCATTTTACCGGTTACTCCACCAGTAGCATTGGCGGCAACAGTGACAACTGGATCAATACCAATTGAATGGGCCGTTACGGATTGGAGTTTGCCAAATAATGCATTAGAAGAGGTATCTGAACCAGTAAGGAATACACCTAACCATCCCAGTACAGGTGCAAAAAATGGGAATAAAAATCCGGTATTCGCAAATGCCTTTGCCATGCTAATTGACATCCCTGAATTATTGGCTATATATGCAAAACCCAGGATAGCTGCAATTGTTATCATAGGGTATTTTAACTGATTGAGGGTGGTCATAAAAATTTTAATGCCTTCATGAAAACGCATCCCTATCAGGGGCATTGAAATGAAGCCTGAGATAAACATAGCTGTCCCGGATGCTGACAGGTAATTAAATTTGAATATTTGTTCGATCAGGGAATTACTTCCATCCCCATTTATTATTACATTATGAATCCCTGGAAAATTAAATTTAATAAGTCCGAATGAATTAAGGGTATCTTTAACCGGCTGAAGACCCCATGCAATAATCATTACAGTGATTATTATAAATGGAGACCAGGCTCTCAGAATCTGCCCGCCTGTGTAATTGGCAACAGTATTCAAGGTCTGTGGAGGTTCATCTTTGAAACGCCAGATGCTTTTTGGCTTCCAGAACTTTAACAGAACCATCAGGCAAATGATGGATGCAAGACCTGCAATTATATCGGGTAGCATTGGACTCATATAATTAGCAGTGAACCATTGAAAAAATGCAAAAGAAATTCCTGATACTAACACAGCAGGTATCACTTCCATTGATTTTTTAAATCCTGACATCAGAACAACTAAATAAAAAGGGACAATTAATGATAAAAAAGGCAAAGTACGTCCAACCATTTGTGAGATTGCCATTTCAGGAATTCCGGAGACTTGTGATACAACAATAATTGGAATACCGACACCGCCAAAAGCGACGGGAGCGGTGTTGGCAATAAGGCAGATCCCGGCAGCATAGAGGGGATTGAATCCTAATCCAACCAACATTGCAGCGGTTATAGCTACAGGTGTTCCCATCCCTGCTGTTCCTTCAAGAAAGGCTCCAAAAGAAAAAGCGATTAACAATCCCTGAAGTCTGCGGTCGGAAGTTACCGAAGCCATGAAGTTTTTAATGATTTCGAATTGCCCGCTTTTTACTGTAATGTTATAAATGAAAACAGCGGTTATGATAATCCAGCAAATAGGGAACAATCCATATAATGCACCGTGTGTTGTGGATAAAAGTGCCAGCTTTACCGGCATCCGGTAAACCACTATAGCCACGATAACCGCAATGGCAGTAGTAAGAACACTTGCCAGATATCCCTTCATCTTTTTAATTATCAGCGCCCAGAAAATAAAAAAGATCGGCAAGGCTGCTACGATGGCGGATAATGAAATATTATTTAATGGATCAATGATTTGTGTCCAAATCATAAGATAATTATTCTCAGTTTTTATTTAATGTTTTGAAGATAATTATTTTATTATAATATTTTCAAAGCAGAAGAATAATCTTGAATAGGGACAACAATTTTGAAGCGTGGGTGCAGGTTAATCCACTTGCTCAA
>CAZKMG010000457.1:0-3149 GCA_964553465.1 uncultured Bacteroidaceae bacterium | reverse complement strand
TCTAAATCATGTTGAGTCCCCTCGTCCGTTCGTGTTTTTTCTTTAACCACGGGTTGGTTGCATGATGCTATCCCTAGTGATGTTAAAGTGATTCCTGCAGCAGAGCTGTTTTTAAGAAACTTTCTTCTATTCATGGCTGATGGATACCTATTTATGGATGAATTAAACGTAGTTATAATCTATAATCAATATGAATTTAATGAATAGCTGGGGAAGCTTAATAACATTTTCCCTTTTTAATTAACCAGGATTTTCAATTTTTATAGAATTAATCAACGTCTGATAAAAATAAAATCCCCTCCTTCATCCCCTACATTTTGAATTATACCATATTGTGGAACGTTATTACTGTTGTTCATCACGGCTGATTTAAAGCTGCTGAATAGAATTTCGGAGGGAAGATAGTGTTCCTGGTTTTCCTTGAGTCTTTTAATCAAATATTCCAAAAAAACACTTTTATCAGGTACTTCCTGGAGTATACCACTTGTCATTGCTTTCCTGCTTGGTAGTTCATATAATTTCTGAACTCCTTTAGGGGAATCGCTAAACGCAGCACGAGTTTTGAATATTGCACCGCTGAAACAGGCATCAGCAATCAGTAAAGTATGCCGAGTCTGTATACTACCTATAAAATCTCTTAAAGTACTGTTGCGAAACCAGTTTACAGTGCTGTTCTTTGATGCATCCGAAGGTAACCAGAAACCTACCTTCCCTTTATCATCCCAGTAACCATGGCCGGCATAAAAAATAAGAAGATTATCGTTATTTGTGAGCTTTCTCCCAAGTTCGTCAAGTGACATTATGAGTTCATCCTGAGAAGGATTCTTAAGAAATATTATATTGTCCTTATCGAATGAATATCTGGATAAAAGAACATCGTATAAACTTTCTGCATCTGATATCGGGTTTTCAAGGTCAGCGATTTCATCATGCTGATATTCATTGATCCCAATCAGCAAGGCAAAATATTTACCCTTTGATATTTCTGGTAGCCCCTGCTCTTGAACCATTGCATCTGAAGCAGTACAAATAACGACCAACTTTAATTGGTTCAATATTCCTTTGTTGTTAATCGCCACCATGTCAATAAGATTCTCCCCTTTTGTTAGATAGAGATTGCTTTGGAAAACCCCGACTTCAGATAGCTTTATTACATTATTGTTTATGAGAAAAGTATTTATCCCCTGGGGATCGCTGACACGACCTATTACAAGTATACTGTTTTTGTCATGAACAATCCTTCCCTCAATAGCAACAGGTGAGAAAATTTCAATCATTGAGTTATTTTGAGGAGGCTTCTGAGTTGGAGTTATTATGTTTATTGACTGTTCCTGTGAGACCTTCTGCTGATTATCCGGAAAAATATTATCTGATACCATAGAAGAAGTAATTATTTCCTCATTTTTTTCCCATTGTGTTTCATCCAGACCTGAAAGAGCCCATATCTCAACTTTTACAGATTCAAAACATGAAGATATAAAATCAGACCTCACAGGATTCATATCCACAGAGATAATGATCTGTTCCTGTTTATCAGATTGAAGGAGAATTTTTTGTGTGTCTACATCCCAGAGTATTATCAGCTTATCCCTTCCTCCGCTGATTAGGGTTTTACCGTCGGGACTTAAGTCAATTGTCTGAACCCAATCCTTATGTCCTTTAAGGGTCCCAGATTTAGTTAAACTGGGAACCTGCCATTCATTAATAAGTTTGTCATCTCCACAACTGTATAATTTACTTCCGTTGGGACTGAAAGCAATATCACGGATCCATCCTTTATGACCAGGTTGCGAAATAATCCTACTGCCATTCTCTATATTCCAAAGGTTTATGACTCCATCAGCTCCACCGGACACCAGTGTCTTACCATCGGGGCTAAAAGTGATGGAATTTACATCTTTGTTATGTCCTTTCAGCTCATATACAAGGTTTGTGTTCAGTAAATCCCATATCCTGATTGTCCCATCTGTACTACCTGTAGCCAGATATTTTCCATTTGGACTCACATCGAGAGATTTTATTGGCCCTTTATGACCTTCAAAGGTCTTCACAATTTTTGAGGGCATAGTAGCAAGATCCCACATTGAGACTATATTGTCCTTCCCTCCTGAAAGGGCAAATTTATTGTCGACTGAAAATATTGCCACATTTGGTCTAGCTTTCAGTCCAGTCAGTGTTCTGTAAATTGTTCGCCGATCAGCATTCCATATTATGATGCTGCTATCTGATCCGGCTGTAATAATATATTTACCATCTGAATTGTAAGAGGCATATACAATCTGATGATTAGTTTCTCCAAAAGTTCGTTTTACATTAAAATTATATTGGGCATTCACGTTACCCAAAATTCCAAGGCATGAAACTGTAATGATAAAATTAGCTGTAAGCCGCATTTCTACAAATCTTTTGACTTTATAAAATTAAACCTTAACCCTGCCTGAAGGACAAAAGCGTTAAAATTCTCCTCACGTGAAGGACTTTTAAAATTATCCTTGTTAAGAATAATGAAATAATAGCCTGAAGAAAGATAAAAAATAAATTTATCGTTTAGACTGTATTCCACTCCAAGGCCAGGATTAAATCCAATACCAAAGTTTTTCTCAAGGTTACCATTGTAAGGACCGGTGTCATCTGGATCTAGCATATTCCACTTATTCAATGCCGGCCATAGATTATTTTCGAACCATGCACTAGTCCAATTGATATTTACTCCAGCATAAAAATAAGGAATCCATTTCTTGTCATGAAGCAGGTAATATTTTGGTTTAATACCAATACTGTAATTTGTAATATCCAGGTAATCTTCACCTTCTTCAATTAATTCATCGGTTATTGAATCATTAATTGACCAATATAAATAATTAAAATTGTCACCTTCAGAATAATACCAACTGTGTGATGACATAAATCCAAATTCAGCCGATAGAGAGAATCGCTCGTTGATTTTGAACTGCAAACCTCCGATTGCAGAGAATCCTACTCCGTAATTAGGCATTTGCATTGGTTCATATTCCCCAACTTTTTTGCCAAATGTTTTGAATATTCCAGTAGCAAAGTTTAAACTTACTTTCTGTTCAAATTGTGCCTGGGATAAAGATGGAAAGACTAAAAGAAAAAAGAACCAGAACTTATTTTTCATAGGTTATTTA
>CAZKMG010000456.1:0-3158 GCA_964553465.1 uncultured Bacteroidaceae bacterium | reverse complement strand
AGCAAAGAGGTTGAACAGGGATTTTCATATAATTCAGGTACGAATGTTGAATGGATTACAGTGGAGTTAATGAGAGATCTGATCACAAAGCATGTTGATCCCGGTTTTAAACCTTTTTGATAATGAAAAAAATTCCATATGGCAGACATTTTATCTCTGATGAGGATCTGGAAGCTGTCAGATCTACATTATTATCCGACTTCATAACGCAGGGTCCACAATCTGAAAAGTTTGAAAAAGCTTTTACAGAGTATATAGGGGTTAGGTTCGCGGTTGCGGTTTCAAGCGGAACTTCCGCATTACATATTGCTGCTAAAGCAATTGGGGTGAAATCAGGAGATAAAGTGATCACCACTCCCCTTACATTTGTAGCAACAGCAAATTGTGTAAAATTTTGCGGGGGGGAAGTATGGTTTTCGGATATTGACAGGAGAACCTGCCTGTTGGATTCAGACAAACTGGAAGCTTTGCTATCGTCAAATCCCAAAGGAACATTCAAAGGTATAATTCCTGTGGATTTTGCTGGCTATCCCCTCAACATGGATAAATTCAGAAAGCTTGCAGATCAATTTGGGCTATGGATCATCGAAGATGCATGTCATGCACCAGGAGCCTGGTATATTGATTCAAAAGGAATAAAACAAAGAACCGGGAACTGTGCTTTTGCTGATTTAGCTGTTTTTTCATTTCATCCGGTAAAGCATATTACTACAGGTGAGGGCGGGATGATTACTACCAATGATGAAAATCTTTACCAAAAATTGTTGCTTTACAGGAGTCACGGAATAACAAAAAGACTGGATATGTTAACCGAGAATCACGGAGGATGGTATTATGAAATGCAGGAGCTCAGTCATAATTACCGCTTAACTGATTTTCAGTCGGCTCTTGGATTAAGTCAGCTAGGAAGAGCAGAACAAGGATTGAAAAGAAGGCAGGAAATAGCCAGGAAATATGATCAGGCTTTTCAAGGCTCTTCATTAAAGTCTCCTTTTTATGAGGAAAATATCTATCATGCATTTCATTTATATGTGGTTGAAGTTCCAGACCGTTTAGGATTTTATAATTACCTGGTTCGAAATGGGATAAATGTACAGATACATTATATCCCGGTGCATTATATGCCCTATTACCGGCAGTTTGGTTGGAGTAAAGGGGATTTTCCGATTGCGGAGAAATATTATGAACATTGTATAAGTTTGCCAATGTACCCTGCTCTGTTGGATGAAGAACAAGATTATGTAATATCCAAGTGTCTTGATTATTATAAATAGGATTTATTAAACTCTTGTCCACTTTATGGTGAAAAAATTAAAATCGGTTGCTATTATTCCGGCCAGGGGAGGGAGTAAAAGAATTCCGGGAAAGAACATTCGGACATTTCTTGGGAAGCCCATTATTAGTTACTCCATTGAAGCAGCTTTAAAGTCTGATCTTTTCGATGAGGTAATGGTATCTACAGACTCGAATGACATTGTTGAAGTATCAAAAAAATATGGGGCTAAAGTACCCTTTCTTCGAAGTCCGGAAGCTTCTGATGATTATACCGGAATCGCAGTAGTTATTGACGAAGTCATCGGCAATTACCTGATAGAGGGAAAATCTTTTGATTATTTTTGCTGTATCTTCCCTGCTGCTCCCCTTATTAAAGAGGAAAACCTTTCCCTGAGTTTCAGGATGCTTATCGAAAAGAATTACGATTCTGTATTTCCTGTTAAGCGGTTCAGTTATCCAATTTTAAGATCATTAAAAATGATTGATGGAATGGTTGAGATGAACTGGCCTGAATACTATAATTCAAGGTCACAGGATCTGCCCCCTGCGTATCATGATGCCGGGCAGTTTTACTGGATGAAAACGCAATGTTTTTTACAACAGAAAAGGATCTTTGTTAAAAATTCCGGAGGATTTGAATTAAGTGAAATGGAAATACAGGACATTGATAATGAAACTGATTGGAGACTGGCTGAAATTAAATATAAAATAATAAATAATGAGTTTTAGGATTTTAGCTATTAGGGTTGATGGGAATAATAGAATAGGTCATGGGCATTTTTACAGGGCATTGTCTTTGGCAAATATTCTAAGTGGTAAATATCAAAGTTTTTTTTTTCATAAAGAATTGGATAAAATTTTACAAAAGAAGATCATTCAACAAGGGTTTAAAGAATTTAAAATTCCCAAAAAAATAAATGAAAAGGATGAGGTTAAAATCATAAATGGTTTTTTATTACAGGCAGAAAAATTGATTGTTCTTGATGGCTACCATTTTAGTGATCATTATCAATTAGCTTTAAAAGAAGCAGGATTTAAAATAATTAACATTGCTGATGAAGATTCTTCTATTAGATATTCTGATGTAGTTATAAGCCAGGCACCAAGGAAGAATCCTAAATCAAATTCACAAATTTTTGCTGGTTTTAGATATTCATTACTTCGACAAGAATTTTATAATGAGATAAATAATAAACGACGGATTTCAAAAACAGAAACTGCATTTATTATGTTTGGGAGTTCTTCAATTGAAGGTCTTGCATCAAAGATTCTCAGGTCTTTTCTTAAAATAGATTATATCAATAAAATTCATATTATTCTACCAGCCCAATCTCTTATTCAAGATGAAATTAACCCTTTAATTCATATGAATGCAGATAAGATTCATATTTATAATGATTTAAGTGCTTCAGAGATTATTGAATTAATTAAAGCATCGGATATTGGATTTGTTCCATCAAGTGTTGCTTCGCTGGAGGTATGTACAGTGGGATTGGGTTTATTTTGTGGATATTCAGCAACAAATCAGATAAGCACGTATCTAAATCACGTCTCACTTAATACGATTTTTCCTTTAGGTGATTTAAACTCTGTTTCTGAAGTTGAAATACTAAGGATTATGATTTCAGAAACGCAAATTCAAAAAATTAACTTTCAAATAAAGAATCAAAAAATGGCTTTGATGAATAGTTCTGATTTAATTAAAGAAATATTTGAAAATTGTTTATCTTAATATGAATTAAAATTAATCTTTAATTTTTAACAAGCTCTTTTACAATCAAATATTGCAATCATCTTCTTTTATTAATTAAATGTCTTTTTACAATATAATTTACTAAGCTAAACATGGATAAAATATATCATATTAATAATTTAAGGTTACG
>CAZKMG010000455.1:0-3164 GCA_964553465.1 uncultured Bacteroidaceae bacterium | reverse complement strand
TTTATCCTTGGTCAGACGAAAAGATCTTGGACGAGGATTTCCTTTTTGAGGCTTCGGAGTTACAGTCCCTATTTCAATATGTCCAAATCCAAAATGGCTGAACTCCTTAAAAAAAGATGCATTTTTATCAAATCCTGCTGCAAGTCCAACACAATTAGCGAATTTTAATCCTAGAATTTCTTTCTGTAACATTCTTGATACAATAAAGCATGATTTTCTAATGCACACTCTGATAAGTGGAATCCGTATTATAATTCGAATCGTAAAAACAATAAAGGAATGAATCGATTCAGGTGGGAAAAGAAATAAAAAAGGACGTACTAAATATTTGTACATAAAATTTTTAAGCAAAGATATAAAAACCTATAAAATGCATAGCTTTTAAAAAATTCAATATTTTCATTAAGTATTAAAGAATTTGGTTTTATAATTATGAATTTGACATTGCACTATAATCTTTAAATGTATTATCAGAATAAAAGATAACTATTTTTTCAATTTTATGCTTTAACTCACGCTTTTCACTTTTGTAAACATCCTCACGCTTATCAATTATATCATTGTTCCTTAAGGTATCTTCTTTTTGTTCTTTTATACCTGTATTTAATGATGAATCACCAGTATTTACAATAGGTTCTGCTTCAGATTCCTGCTCACTTAACATGATTTGATCAAATAAGGTACGACTTCCGGCACTGTCAGATTTATACATTTTTCCCCTTCCTGTCAAGAGCCATTCTGCATTTAATTGAGGAAAATTATTAAGAATTTTTATGATAAAGTCATAACTGGGTTTATTCCTCCCGGATAAAATATGTGAAATACTAGATCGTTGTACACCAATCTTTTCAGCAAATCTGGTAGGATTTAAGTCCTCGGATTTTAAAAATATTAAGATACGTTTTTCCATTGATTTAGTTTTGTTACAAATGTAAATAATATATATTTAACATATGTAACTATTATGTTTACATAAATGAATTTATTTATGTTACAATTGTAATAATTCTGAATGTGAGAATAAAATATAGTATTAAAGAAATTTTGATTTTTATTTAAAGTAAATCTTAATTATTCTATATATGACAATGCTTACATAAATTATATTGAAGGAAATAATTTTTATTAATCTTTACTTCATATAAGTCTTATATAATACTGGTTATTAACAATTAATGATGAATTTAACCCTAAATATGGAAAATTATTACAACTTTTTATTCATTTATTTAACATAATAATTTATATAACATTATTAAATAACTGGTTATTAATATAATATAAAATATTTATATCGTTAAATAATCATTGTTTACATTTGTATAATCACAAATATAACACTTCCATATTTAATGAATAAATCGAAATGATATATCAAGTTTTAATAGAATTAATTGTTTCTAAATGTAAAATATGGTTACATATGTATATTTTAGTTATTATAAATTATATTTATTATACATATGCAATTAATTACAAATTTTTTTACAATTATAACTTACTCTGAAAATCAATCTAGTTTGTCCGATATATGATTATCTCTTTAGTATTTTTATAACTATAAAATATTTAATTACCTGATAATAAAAAAAAATTTGAAATTGCTCTCCCCTTCCTTTTTTACGAGGGCCATTTGTAAAAAAGTATTATATTTTTAGGCTTTTCTGTTATTAAATAAAAAAAGGAAACATTTTATGCTCCTGAGGATCGTTTATTTGATTTCGGAGAAGGAATTATTATGGAATATGATGATTATTCCCTGCAAAAAGAATAGCTAACTCCCAGAAAAATCTGATTATTTATATTAGATCATAGGATTTGTTAAGAATCTAGTTGACTCTTTACCTATTTAAGGCTTCATACAATATTTCAACGGGATGCTTGGCCTTTTTACCGGTTCCATGATTAATTTGTTCCCTGCAGCTGGTACCGGGAGCAGCCAATACAGTATTTTTTTCTGATTTCCGGATTTCAGGAAAAAGCACTAATTCTCCAATTTTCATTGAGATATCGTAGTGTTCTTTTTCATATCCGAAGGAACCTGCCATCCCACAACAACCCGACTTAATCTCTTCAACAATATAATTTTCCGGAAAAGAAAGGATTGTCTTTGTGGGATCTGTCGATGCTATAGCTTTTTGTTGACAATGCCCATGTAATCTAATTGTTTTTGATTCTTTTGTAAATAAGTCGGAATTTATTCGTCCATTATTGATCTCCCTTGCCAGGAATTCTTCGATTGTAAATGTATTTTCTGCAATTTTCCTAGCATGTTTAACAAACTCTCCTTTAACCAGTTCTGGATATTCATCCCTAAAACTCAATATGGCTGATGGCTCAATTCCAATGAGTGGAAGATCACTTCCAACCTTTCCTGAAAGAGCCCCTATATTTTTAATCGCAATTTTTCTTGCACTTCTGAGTAAGCCTTTCGATATAAATGTTCTGCCACTTATAAATACGGGAGCGATAAATACCTTGTAATTCAATTTAGATAGTAAATGGATAGCTTTAATACCTATCTCTGTATCATTATAATTAGTAAATTCATCAATAAATAAGAGTACTTGAGGGGAATTCGAAGATAAAGATTCATTCAATGAAGAAAGGTTTCTGTCAGACCATTTTTTTAATGAAAATTTACTAACCTTAGGGATTGCCCTTTCTTTTGCAAATCCAATTGTTTTTTTTAATATTCCTGAGAAAAAATGATTTGAAATAAGGTAATTAAATATCGGATAGAATGTAATACCGATCTTATTAATGATTGATATATAAGCTATTAGCCGGGATCTTAACGGAATTCCATTTTCATCATAATACTTTTGTAAGAACTCCGCCTTAAGTTTAGCCATGTCGATATTTGAAGGGCATTCAGATTTACAGCCTTTACATGAGAGGCAAAGATCAAGTATTTTATACAATTCCTCATGGTTGAATGGATTTTGTCCCGAAGAATGAGTTAAACATTCCCGTAATAGATTTGCCCTGGCTCTTGTTGTGGTTATTTCATCCCTGGTTGCCATATAGCTCGGACACATTGTGCCTCCCATCCATTCTGATTTCCTGCAATCGCCTGAACCATTGCATTTCTCAATAGCTCTGAGAATCCCACCCTCCGAATCAACATCAAATATAGTCGGTATGTCATTAATTATCTGACC
>CAZKMG010000454.1:0-3170 GCA_964553465.1 uncultured Bacteroidaceae bacterium | reverse complement strand
GAGGGAGGAGACGAGGTTATCACTCCTCCCTATACTTTTATTGCATCGGTTGATGCTATCTTCCTGAATAATGCCTTACCTGTCTTCGTGGATATTGACCCCGAAACATGGATGTTCAATGCAGATCTTATTGAAGAGAAAATAAATGCAGATACCAAAGCAATCCTGCCTGTTCATATACTGGGCGGTGTATGTGATATGGATAAAGTAAACACCCTGGCTCAAAAACATAATCTCAAAGTAGTTGAAGACGCCTGTGAAGCTCATCTGGCTGAATGGAAGGGGAAAAAAGCCGGAACGCTGGGTGACCTTGGTTGCTTCAGCCTTCAGAATGGTAAGCAGATAACCAGCGGAGAAGGAGGAGCAGTACTTGGAAATGATGAGCGGATTATGGATCTGTGCTATTCATTCCATAATTTTGGCCGGGCAAGAGGAAAATATATGCCAAAAGATAAAGGTGCCTCCCCCATATTAGGTACTAAATGCAGGATGGCGGAATACCAGGCTTCAATTCTTATGACCCAGATGGACAGTGTTGAACAGGAAACAAAAACACGTTCTGAAAACGCAGCATACCTGAGTTCAAAGATCAGTCAAATCCCCGGCATCATTCCCCGTAAAGATTATAAAAATACCACCAGGATCTCCTATTATTTTTATGGATTCAGGTTCAAGGAAAAAGAATTTGGGATTAACCGTAACATTTTTATCAAAGCACTGAATGCTGAAGGGATCCCGGCTAATGCAGGCCTTGGTGTTATTGAAGGAAATTGCATGCACCAGGAAGGGATTATCGAGTCTATGATCACTTCAAAAACATACCAGAAATTATTCTCCAGGAAGAGATTGGATGAATACCGTGCCTCATTGCATCTTCCCGAGAGTGAACTGCTGGCAAACGAGACAACCGGGTTTAAACACAACAATCTGTTGGGCCCAAGATCAGATATGGATGATATCTACCGCGCTATTTTAAAAGTTTATGAGAATAGAAGCCAGTTAAAAGGATAAGTCAAAATATATAAAAACAATATACTATGAAGATTATTAAACAAAATTTAATCGTCCTTTTTGTGATTATAATTGTTGCTCTTGGCGCTTGCTCCACGACATCTGATATGACTGAGTTGAACCCTTATCTGAAAAAAACAGTTTTATGGAAATGTAAAACCCTTGAGACAGAAATCCCTCTGAAAATATATTTCCTGCAAGATAGTACAGATTTCGATGGTGCAGATGTCATAGTATATTTCAAAAACCACGCCTGGAAACGAATCGGTCTGGAACCTGATCTCCCAATACTCAGTGACTATATCCGGAAAAAATTTATTGTAATCACTGCTGATTTCGGCAATAATCCGAAAGCTGTATCTCCCTTTTTTGACTATGACCTGCATGATATTTTCAGGGCCGTATACGGGTACAAAACAGAGTCTCTGCTGGAGGATATTAAACTTTCACCCAAAGAATTCAGATGTTTTTTTCTTCCTGAAGGATACAGGGTAGCAACCGACCTTGTATTCTGGTCACTCGAAAAATACGGAGTGTATGGTACACTTGAATATATTATGGATTCCTATAATGAAGACATCGTTCCGAAAGTACCCGGATTAAGAACAGTATCTTCGCCTGCTGAAATGATTGACAGAAAAGGAAAGCCTTTTGACTTTACCGTAAAAATGGATATTGTTTATCCATCCCAGTCAAAGAGAAAAGTCCCTGTTGTTTTTCATTCTGAAACAGTTCCAGCCAGGAATGCGAATGAGCAACCATTACATAATTTTCCGCATTTTGGAGGTTTCGTTATGCGCGGGTATGCATTGGCAGTGATTGCACATTGCTTTAACCCTTGTGTAAACCATTACTTTCATTTCGGTAAATTTGAACTGGACCATTGGAATGGATTCGCCTGTTATACTGCGGCCATCCGATACCTTAATGCCAATGCTGATAAATACAGCCTGGATACAGAACATATCGGAGGGATCGGTTATTCTAAAGGTGAATATGCGATTACCCGTCTCTCTGATCCAAACAACGCTGGTGGTACTGAAAGCAAAAAGTTTGAAGGATTCCCGGATGGCACGCCAGAACCACAACCATGGCCCGGTTATTCATCAAAAATAGCTGCAGGGATGCAGGGTATGGGAATGGGGCTTTTTGAAACCGAATATATTACACCTGACTATGTGCCGACAATGATCGTTTGCGGAGAGAATGACCGCGAGGTGATAACACAGGCTCATGCCCTCTTCGTTAAAAGACTTGAGGAACTGAATGTAAACCATATTAACCTGTTCATGCAGGGACTCGGACATGAACTTCCAAATGGATATGACGAAAGAATGGGCGTTGACAGGTATCTGCTATGCGTAGATTTTTTTGACAGGTATCTGAAACCGAATGACAAGCTTCCACCCGCAGTCCTTGTTGTCTCTCCGTATAATAATAAAGAAGGGGTTTCCCCTGATGAAAAAATCTCTGTTCACTTTGCACCTGTTATTGATGAAAAAACTGTAATTGATAACAAGGGCATAAGGTTGGTCAACCTGAAAGACAATAAGGAGCTCGATGGAAGCTGGACAGTTTCAAATGGTGGCACAAAGTTTACATTTACCCCGGCACAGTCCCTTCTGAATAATGAAGAATATAAAATCATTATATCCCCAAATATAGAGGACAAAGCCGGGACACGAATGGGCAAGGAAAAAATTGTGCAATTCAAGGTAGCATCTTAAATCTCAGTCTTCAGTCCTCAGTCTGCAGTCTGCAGTCCACAGTCTACAGTCGGTACAGAGATATTTATTATAAAAGCTTTAAAAATATGATTATCATTTTAAAAGAACAGATATTCCGGGTTTCATACAAAAACCGGCTGCGGATTGCTGACTACCGGCTGTCCAGCGCTACTGCTACTGCCACTGCTACTGCCACTTCTTTCAGTCCACAGTCAACAGTCGGCACTATATTATCAAGAGTTTATTACTTTTGGTCTATGGTCTATGGTCCATGGTCTATAGTCCATATAAATTACAACTTAAAAAAATGAACATCGTAAAATCAACCTCCCTGAAATTCTTTTTATTGGTCTTAATCCTCTCCATTTCTATACCTTCATCTGCCGATGCAGGACAAACGCCTGATTATTTATCAGGAAAGAAAGGCCACGA
>CAZKMG010000453.1:0-3170 GCA_964553465.1 uncultured Bacteroidaceae bacterium | reverse complement strand
CTGTTTCAGAGGTGCTGCCCTGGTAGCCTTTGATACAAAAAAGAACGAAATTGCATGGTGGGATACTCTGATTCCCAAAGAAGGCTGCCGTTGTCTTGCATTTGATGAGGAGCTGGGATTGTTATATGCTATCAGCTATCCCCGTGACCATTTTATGATATATGATGTAAAGAAGCGAACACGCCGCGATATCGGACGGATTGGTTCTATTAACGGGCAAACACTGTTCATAGATAAAAAACATCGTGTTTATACAACCAATGATTATGGTCACCTTGTAAGATATACCCATGAGAAAGACCGGCTTGAGCTTTCTCCGGATGTATTACCCTTTGATCGAAGGATGCAGACGGGATGGCATGAGGTTTTTTATGATGTAGTGGCATCACCAGACCGGGAATGTGTGTATGCATCAACATGGATGCCCAACCCACGATTGTTGAGAATCTGGCCCCACAGGGGAAATTGGCCGGAAGTCGAGGATTTAGGCAAAGTAACCCAGGAACAGGACCTGAGCTACCCTCAGAGTATGTTCATTGACCATTGTGGTGGTCTAACATTTGCTGCAGACAATAAGTTGTATTTTGTAGCTTCCCGGTGGAGGGATGAAAAATACAATCCGATGGATGCAAAACGTGAAGAAAGGGAAGGCGTAATCTGGCGACTTGATCCTGATACCCTTATGAAAGAGGAAGTGGGATTGCTTAAACATCCTACAGGGACTGCACAATATGTCTCTCGTGGGGCAATTGATCATAACGGCGACTTGTTTTTTGGATATATCAACCATCGAATGCGACCTGCGGGTATTTTCAAGGTTACGATGCCCGATGACCGCAAAAAGAAAAATGCCCATTTGCCTATCAGGGTGTGGGGATAAATGAAAGAAAATAAACAACTTAACAATATCAATCCATGCAACAACAACAGATACGAAGACAGATGAACTCGCCTGAAATGCAGGCATACAGGCGCGAAGTAGAAGAAGCCAGTTTTACAAAAGAAGGAATGATGATAGCATTTCCGACATGCTTTCCCGGAGTGACAGTCCCAATTACACACGATGAAAGCCGTATTACTGCTATGGATATAATTCCAAATGGAACTATTTATGGCGGGACCAGCGGTTACCAAACACATCTGTTTTCTGCGAATTTTTACGGCATCAGGGGAGCAGTAATCGACCTGGGTGTCGTGAAGGATGCAAATCAATGCGTTGCAGTGTGCTGTGGAAAAACAAATTTTGCAGCCTTTGTAAATGGTACAAATGGGGGCAGGGCTATTATTGTGAGGAATAGTCGTATAAGTGCTGATCTTATTCAGGAATGGTCATTTGACCGACCGGAATTTCAAGACATAGGCGAATGTTTCCCTGGAGAACAAGTTGTTCATGCAGTAGCCGATCCCTTATCAGACATTATTATCGGGACAACCTTACAGCATGTTTTCAAGCTTGATTTAGACACAAAAAAAATAGAGATCCTTGGTGAAAGCCCCTCAGGGGGTAGGGTTGCAAGAGCTTCAAACGGGGGAGTCGTAGGACGGGACAGCAATCAAAGTTTGTGGCATTTCAATATAAAGACGAATAGCTTCAGAAGGGGCGCGATAAAACTGCCGGAGGGAGCATGGAATCTGCCCCTGACATGGGCCAGGGATAACCATTCAGGAGTGCTTTATACTGCTGATGAGGAGGGGAAGTTATTCAGTTTTAATGGGGAGAGTGGTTTTGATGGTCCTTTGGATAAGGCAATGCTAACTCCCATTGGTCCTATGGCAGTTGCAAATGATGGGCGGGTATTCGGTTTTTGCGGAACGGAAATATCGAAATTGTTTTGCCTTGACCCTTTAACAAGGAAGGTCTCGCCCCTTGGCTCTGCTGCTTCAATAATGGAACAGCGACGTTACGGTTATCAATTTGGAGATGCAATCACCGGTCGTGATGGTGAGATTATTTTCGGTGAGAATGATAACGGTGGGCATCTCTGGTTATATTTTCCCCGTATTATGCCCGTAACGGCAATCAAATAGTCACGGTTTCGCAGATACCTTAACATTTTCCTTCTGATTCAGATCTTGCTGAAATTAGAAATGCAACCCTGGAATTCAAGTAAATAAAATAAGCATTTAATTTCAATTCAATAATTTTTAAAGGCTAATTTAGATTTTCAAGAATAGCCAGAAGTAATTTTGCACTTATACGAACTTTATAATCTGGATTTACATATTCAAAAACAATTGTGCCATCAGGGTTTATTATAAAAACAGAAGGTACAGGAAGGAACCCTGTATTTTGTCCATCCGAATATTCGGCGAGTCTTTCCAGGGATCTTTCAGGAGCTTTGAAGGATATTCCCATTGCTTTGGATAATGCACCATTTCCATCTGAGTAGAGCCTGTATTTAAGTTTATTCTTATCTATTGAAGCAATGAGTTTTGCCGGTGCATCCGGACTGATTGCAATGATCTGGTATCCTAATTCCAGAATCTTATCTTCAATAGATCCAATTTCAGATAAATGCCGATTGCAATATGGACACCATCCTCCACGATAAAAAAGAAGTATCGAAGGTTTCCCGTCTATAATAGATGTAAGTGACTCCTGTTTTCCTTCTACCGAAACAAGCGTGACATCAGGAATTTTTTCTCCAATCAGAAGAGGAGAAATGTCTTCAGCTTTTTCAGCGATCTGGGCTGATGAATTTAAGCTGATGATTAAAGTAAATAACAATACTAATAAAGTTATTTTATTCATTGTAGTTTATTTATATTATTGATTCTATGCTCTAACAAGGCATTTACTTTGTTTACAGATAAAAAAATTATTGATATTGACATGGATACTACAATAAATTCTCAGTTTTGTTCATCAGGTGCCATTTTATCCAACAATAATCATCCTCGCATCATCGCAAGATGAAAGTTTGAATATTTTTTATATCTCTATCCCAGGAGATGTATGCCGACTCAACTGAATTAACCAAAACCTTTTTCAGAATATTTAAATAAACCTTAAATATTTGCTGTATCGAACGAAAGATTAATTATTCCTATTATTTTAAAATATATGCCACGCATTCTCATGTGTGTCAGCAATAATATAATATTTAGTAAAAGGGATAGAATTCAAATTTGTGCTGATCAACGTAAAAGCTTAACTATGAATTTAATCT
>CAZKMG010000452.1:0-3176 GCA_964553465.1 uncultured Bacteroidaceae bacterium | reverse complement strand
GATCTTATATATTTTCTTTATTATGCTAAGCTTGATAAATATCATTTTAATAAATTTATATCGATAAATATATTTAAACAATGTCCGGAAGATTCAAAATATTCATGAAATGCATTGGGATTTCATTACTTTTATATACAGCCCCAATAAATGCACAGATACTTCAGGACACTACTTCTGTGAACCTGGTTAAGGAAGGTATGGACTACATATATAATATGCAGTTTAATAAAGCCCGGGAGCTTTACACAAAGATTAACCAATCATTTCCAGGACATCCGGCTATATTCCTTTTCAGGGGAATCATGACATACTGGGAGAATTATCCCCTGCTTGATATAATCCCTTCCCACGTTTCCTTTGAAGAAGATATGCGTCAATGCATCAAACTATCTGAAACGAATAATAATCCTGTTTATGAAGCAGAATATTTACTGACTAATTTGTATGCAAGGGGAATGCTATTGATGTTTTATGCTGATAATGATCTTATTATGGAGGTTATACCTCTTACAATAAGTACTTACAAGTATTTGAGACGCTCTTTTGATTTTACCACCTATTGTACAGATTTATATTATTTTACAGGACTTTATAATTATTACCGTGAGGCTTATTCCAAAATATATCCTGTTTATTCATCGCTGGCTTTTATATTTCCACCTGGAAATATGGAACTTGGATTACAAGAATTGCAGACAACAGCCATTAATTCTGTTCTGTTAAGGGCAGAATCATATTCTTTACTTGCATGGCTGTATTTGAATTTTGAGAATAAATACCCTGAAGCTTTATATTACTGTAAGTCTCTTCATGAGAAGTACCCTCAAAATGTACAATATCTTGCCTTATATATTAAAAATCTACTGCTCATGAAAAAATATGATGAAGCTGAAAACCTGTTATTAGCCTCCTCTGAAAAAGCAGGAAATAATTATTTCCTGTCACAGCGAGTCATATTAAAAGGTATTTTAATGGAAAAAAAATATCATGACTATAAAGTAGCTCAACAATTATATAATAAAGGTATTCGCGACATTTCCTCTTTTAGCGGGTATGGGAATGAGTATGCGGCGTATGGATATTATGGGCTGAGCCGCATAAGTGAAGCCATTAGCGAAAAGCAGGCTTCCAAAACATACAGGAAAGAGGCCGTGAAACTATCTGATTTCAAAAAGATTAATTTTGACAAGTAAACACCTTGAAGTAAGGTTGAGAACTTCTATGACACGTAACCTGGTAATTAAAACCAATTAAATTGCTTATATATGAAAATAACCGGATCAATTTTTCTTCTGTTTTTTAACTATATTTTTGTTGCAGCACAACCTTATCCTTTTCAAAATCCTGATCTTGATGAAGATGCAAGGATAAGAAACCTGATCTCACTGATGAATCTTGATGAAAAGATCAGTTGTCTTTCAACAACGCTATCAATTCCGCGTCTGGGTATTAAAGGGACACGTATCATTGAGGGATTACATGGTTTAGCATATAGTGGACCGGCAAACTGGGCGGTAAAAGGTGAAAAAGCTTCTCCTACAACAACTTTTCCTCAGGCGATAGGACTTGCTCAGATGTGGGATCCTGAAATGCTTCAGAAGGTTGCCGACTGGGAAGCAACTGAATGTCGTTATCTTGCTCAGAATCCACGTTATGGGATATCAGGGCTCATTATATTAGCACCTAATGCTGATCTGGGCCGGGATATACGTTGGGGCAGGACTGAAGAATGTTATGGGGAGGACCCTTTTCTCAATGCTGTTATGGTCACTTCATTTGTAAAAGGCTTGCAGGGTGATGATCAAGTGTATTGGAAGACCGCATCGCTGATGAAACATTTTCTTGCCAATAGCAATGAAAACGAACGTGCATACAACAGTTCAGATTTCGATGAGCGACTTTTCCGTGAATATTATTCTTATCCATTCTTTAAAGGTGTTGTGGAAGGAGGATCGCAATGTTTTATGGCCGCATATAATAAATATAACGGGATACCCTGTGCAGTTAACCCTGTCCTTCGTGATGTGACAATGAAAGACTGGGATTTGAGAGGTATAATTTGCACAGATGGCAAAGCATTTCAACAGCTGGTTACAAAACATGCTTATTATACATCCTTATCAGTAGCAGCTGCAGAATGCCTTAAAGCAGGAATAACAGTATTTCTCGATGACTTCCAGCCGTCACTCAGGGAAGCACTGGAGAAAGAACTTATTTTTAAAAAAGATATAGATGAAGCAATTTACGGTAACTTGAGAATATTGCTAAAGCTTGGAATGCTGGACAGCTCATCTGATAATCCTTATGCAAATATTGGCATTTCTGATGCAACCCCACCATGGAATAAACCCGAAGCTCGCGACCTGGCAAGGAAGGCTTCAATAAAGTCGATAGTATTACTGAAAAATGAAAATCAGATCCTTCCAATTGACAAGAGCAAGATTAAATCGATAGCAGTCATAGGCCCTTCCGCTAATCTAGTCATTTCGGACTGGTATTCAGGTACACCTCCGTACAGAATCAGTATTTTAAAAGGAATCAGAAATGCTGCCGGGAAGAATCTGGAAGTCAGATTTGCCAATAGTAATAAAGCTGATTCAGCAGTTATTGCTGCAAAAGAATCTGATTTTGCCATAGTTTGTATAGGGAATCATCCACTGAGTTATGGTCTTCCCTGGTTGCAGAACTATGTAGCAAGTGATGGACGGGAAGCCATCGACCGTCAGGCTATTTCACTGGAACAGGAAGACCTGGTAAAACTTGTTATGAAAGCTAATCCCCGGACTATTTTGGTAGTGGTTTCAAGTTTTCCTTATGCCCTAAACTGGTCCAAGGAAAACGTTCCGGCTATTCTTCATGTAAGCCAGTCAAGCCAGGAACTTGGGAACGCGATTGCTGATGTTCTTTTTGGAATAGTCAGCCCATCGGGCAGGCTTGTTCAGACCTGGATTACGTCAATCGACCAGCTGCCTCCAATTCTTGATTATAATATCAGGAATGGGAGAACATATATGTATTCCGAAAATGAACCTCTTTTTCCATTCGGATATGGACTGACATATTCTACTTTCAAATACTCAGATCTTAGATTAAATAGAACATCAATCAGTGATAAAGAAATAGCAGATATCAGTTTTAATATCACTAATTCAGGAAGTTACGACAGTGATGAA
>CAZKMG010000451.1:0-3191 GCA_964553465.1 uncultured Bacteroidaceae bacterium | reverse complement strand
AGTCAGAACCCTGTTTTTGTTAATAATAAAAAACAAAAGCAGATCGTACTCTTTTTTCGTTAATGTAATCTCTTTATCGCTAATGGTAACAGATTTGCTCTCAGCATTGACAGATATCTCATTAAAATTGATTATGCTGGATCCATTAAATTGTCGTCTTCGCAAAATGGCCCTAATTCTTGAATTTAACTCGGATAACTGAAAAGGTTTTGTCAAATAATCATCTGCTCCTAAATCGAGTCCGGTTATTTTATCATCTATTGAATTTCTGGCTGAAATAATAATTATTCCAGATTTGACCTGGTGTTTTTTAATGGTTTTCAGTAGTTCAAGTCCGTTACCATCAGGCAAGGTTATATCGAGAAGAATTAAGTCGTACTCATAAATTGACAATTTCTCGTCGGCTTTCCGGAAATCTTCTGCTAATTCGCAGATATAGTTCTCTTTAATAAGATAATTGCTTATAGCTATCAGCAATTCTATTTCATCTTCAATAATCAGGATTTTCATGATTTAAAGTAACGGATTAATTCTAAAGAAAATCTAAAGAATATTATTATTGGTAATTTATTAAAAAGCATCCTGTTGAATCATGAAATGTTGTTTTTGCCTGATGTGAGCAAATCAAACAAGGATGCACTCCTTAGATATTGGTAGTACGACAACCATAAGTAGCAGGCTTCTGTTGATCACTACATCCTGCAACGAAGTTATGGAATTCAATATTAGCTATTCAGATCTTTTGATGAATTTATTTAAGATATTCTTGGGTGTTTTTAGAATTAACAAATGTAATATAATAATCAATAAATGGCATTTGAACTTTATGGAAGGCTGATTTAAAATGCTTAAATATCCCTAAAACTGTTGTAAAACTATTTGGTATTAATGTGGGCAAACCATCCAGAAGGGAGCCTATGTAGCATTCAAAAATCTGATTATAGTAGCCCGTTTACTCCGTTATTAGGTGGTAAGTTTTACCAGTTTATACACCCCGAGTTAAACGCTTGTAATTTACTTATGTATGTTGAATATAATCAGACCGGCCAAATATGGCCAAGACCTCCGGAGTATTCAGATAACTTGGAAACCCGTTCAAATTGAGCATATCAAACAAGATCTTGTTAGTATAAGATTCCGATAATGGCTGAGTAGCATAGTCCGAGATGTAAACATCACAATATCAATTGAAAACGATTATGGAGCTTAATAACTAATAGACTGCACACCTAAACCCGGAATAATGTGCTCACTTACATCGGAATTTACCTTCATCTATAATACTCGTTGTTTCATCAATTCAATCCTTTAAGTTCGTAGCTTATTTATGTAACACTCATCAAATGCAACAAATTAGTAATCACTGTACTTGACAATATGCCAAAATTGGTTTAATTTTATTAAATAAATTAAGTATAATCCATATTTTTCTGTTACATTGAGTTTTATATTTTGGGAATTAAATTTTGTATCAACTAATAATTAAAAATTATGTTGTACAAAAGGATATTTTTGCTTTCAATCACTTTACTTATTACCCTGGCTGTTAAACTTTCTGCCCAGCAAGCCAATAATGATTTTTCTGCATTTCAGCGATCTTCAATCTTTACTGAACCATTTGACAATAATTCAAATGGATGGATAACTGATAATTCCTGGATTAGTGGTAAGTGTATTAACGGCTACTATAATATTATCTGTAAAAATTTCAACCAGAATACAGGCCTAACCTATAAGACCATTTCAATTGACATTTCAAAGGATTTTGAGATTGAGACCTCTTTTAAAATAGTTAAAGGTAAAGGAGCCCTTGTTTTAGGACTTACAAAAGATTTCGATCATTATAGGGTCGAGATTGACAACAAGAAGAATGTGACCATTGTTAAAGATTCTCCTTCAAAAGGTAAGGTTGAAAAACTTTTTAAAGGAACTGTAAAATCAATCCAGGATCCATATAGCTACAATCGACTAACAATAAGCAAACTTCATGATATATACTATATATTCATAAACGATGTACTTATTAAACAATTGCAAAATCTTATTTTAATAGGGGACCAGATCGGATACTGTGTTGAGTTAAATTCAGAGATATCTGTTGACTACCTGAAGATTTCATATCTTATAGTCCCATCTCCAACTCTGCTGACTGACAGGAATATTGTAAAAAAGGATTCTTTAACAGTTCATCAGACAGATGCATTAAAAACTACAAGTATCACAAAAACACCTGTGATCACTTGGGTAAGTCCCTCAGGATTAAATACTACACTTAATACTTATAATGTAAGAATCAGGGCAAATATAAAATCCGGATCTGAACTAAATTCAGTTCTTTTTTTTGTAAATGGAAATTCAAAGGGTGAAGGAGAAATAAGAACAAGCCCAGACGAAACCGGAACCTTTATTGTGGAGAAAACAATTATGTTGAATCCCGGGGAGAATAATGTTTACCTGGTTGCAACTAATTTCGAAGGGTCTACTAAATCAGATTTAAGATATTTTTCTAATCCTATAGCAAATCCTCCTGAAATAATTTGGGGAATCCCTTTACAATCGAATGCAGTTGTGAACACCGAAATTTTTACTTTGGAGGTATGTCTTAAATCCTCTGTTGATCTGGTATCTGCCAAGGTACTTGTAAATGGGATTCAGGTTAATGTTGGAAAAGTGTTTCAAAGATCAACGAATGAGAATTGCAATTTTAAATGGAATCCACAGATAATATTAAAAGAAGGAGAGAATAGCATTTATATTATTGCTGAAAATATTTCTGGCAGTAGTACATCAGAAAACAGGATCATAAAATTCAATAAGGCTGTTGTTGAGAAAAGGCTTGCACTTGTTATTGGTAATTCTGATTATTCAGGTGGATCAAGTTTAAAAAATCCAGTCAATGATGCAAATCTCATGGAGGCCACATTGAAGGAACTTGGATTTGATGTTATTAAACGACTCAATTCAGGAAGAGATGCAATGCTAAATTCTATTAGAGAGTTCAGTAGAAAATTAAAAAATTACAATGTAGCATTATTCTATTATGCCGGTCATGGTATACAGGTAGATGGTATTAATTATCTAATTCCAACCAATGCGAAACTTGAGAATAAAGATGATTGCAAATGGGAAGCTGTTACTGTGACAACTGTTACTGATGAATTTAAAAAAAAATATACCAACACAAATATTGT
>CAZKMG010000450.1:0-3202 GCA_964553465.1 uncultured Bacteroidaceae bacterium | reverse complement strand
AGCTCAATATCCTTCGGGATTTTTAAATTCAAAATGGGCCTGAGATGTAATTCTCCCACTGATATGTGGGCGTGGAAAACACATTCCAGACCAAGTTTTTGCATGAGTTTATTAATATCATTTATGTAATCTTCCAGTAATAAAGGACTTACAGATGTATCTTCAATTACTGAGACAGGCTTTGCATCTCCGGGAATGTTGGATAGCACACCTAATCCGGCTTTCCTAAGGTTCCAGACCTTATTGATATCTGTACCTGTAACTAACGGAAAATGGTATCCAAGCCCTGAATCTCTCATTTCAGTTTCCATATTGAAGGCAAGTGTTTTTATTTCATCCAACGTTTCACGGACGAACTCAATTATCAGTATAGCTCCCGGATCACCTTTGACAAAGAAACGGTTTTTCCGTTGTTCAATGTTTTCTCTGGTTAACTCTAGAATTTTGTGATCCATGAGCTCTACCGCTCCAGGTTTATATTTTAAAGCAATTAAATTTCCTTTGATAGCCTCCAAAACTGAGTCAAAATGAACACAAACCAACACTTTTACTGAGGGCGGTAATGGAATGAGATTCAGTTTTGCTTCAGTGATGAATGCAAGAGTACCTTCAGAACCTGCGATTATTTTACAAAAATTGAAAAGCTTGGTGCTATTTTGACGGAATTGTTGGCAATCAGATAACTCATCCAGTGCATAACCAGTGTTTCTCCTTACAATTGCTTTATCAGGATATTCTTTGTCGATCTTTTTCAGAACGTCTGTCTGGCGCAAGAGGTCTCTCATTTGCCTGTAAAGGCCACCTTCTAATGTCATAGATAAACATTTATCTTCAAATTCATCTACCTTGAGTTCTTTAAATTCAACCTGGGAACCGTCACTTAAAAATGCTTTAACGGCTAAGAGGTGCTCACGTGTAGTGCCATAAATGAGCGAATGAAGTCCACTGCTGTTATTTCCAATCATTCCTCCAATCATACAACGATTGGATGTGGAGGTTTCCGGGGCAAAAAACAAACCAAAAGGTTTCAATTGTAAATTCAGCTCATCGAGAACGACTCCGGGTTGGACTTTGACCCACTTTTCTTGCGTATTGAGTTCCAGGATTTTTGTGAAATATTTCGAGATATCCACTACTATTCCATTTCCAACAACCTGACCTGCCAATGACGTACCGGCGCCTCTTGGAATTAGAGTAAGATTATTTTCCCGTGCAAACAGGATCAGATTTAGAATATCTTCTTCACAAGCCGGATAAGTCACGGCAGATGGTTTCTCCAGATAAGGTGAAGCATCTGTGGAATAAAGCAGGCGATGCGTCTCATCTACAAAAACCTCTCCTTTCAGTTTGACCTTCAAATCATCCCATATACTTAACATGACCTCCTCCGGAAATAGTTATTCCTAAATGACTTTAAAGATAATAAGAAATTTCTAAGAAATTCTGATACGAAAATGACAGAAAAACTGAACGATATTTATTCAGCGAAAATATATCTTTCTTCAAATATATAATAATGAATTGCTTATCGTTTAAGCATGAAGTTAATAATTAATGACTCATTAAGCACGAATCAATGTAAAGAATTCTTTTCAGCTCTTTTCCTTTCATTTTCATCAAGCACAATTTTCCTAAGCCGAATTGACTTGGGTGTGACTTCAACATATTCATCCGCTTTGATATATTCCATTGCCTCTTCAAGGGAGAATTTTATGGGTGGAGCGATATTAACTTTATCATCGGAACCAGATGCCCTCATGTTTGTCAGTTTTTTTGTTTTTGTGAGATTTACTACAAGATCATCTGCCCTGGTACTTTCTCCTATAACTTGCCCTGCATATAACGATTCACCCGGATGCACAAAAAACTTTCCTCTATCCTGAAGTTTATCAATTGAATATGCAATCGCAGTCCCTGTTTCCATAGCTATTAGAGATCCATTTTTCCTACCTGGAATTTCTCCCTTCCATGGTTCATAGGATTTAAACCGGTGGGCTATAACAGCCTCACCTTCAGAAGCTGTTAATAAAGGATTTGTCAAGCCAATAAGCCCCCTGGAAGCAATGTCAAAATTTAGGATTACTCTGTCGTTTTTTGTTTCTATATTAACTATTTCTCCTTTTCGTTTAGTGACAACTTCAATTATTTTTCCTGAGAAATTATCAGGAACCTGAACGGTTAAGGATTCAACTGGTTCGTGTTTTTTTCCATTTATTTCTTTGATTATCACGTGAGGCTGACCTAATTGGAACTCATACCCTTCTCTTCTCATAATCTCAACTAATATAGAAAGGTGTAATATTCCTCTACCGTATACAATAAGACGATCAGGTGAATCTGTTTCTTCAACGCGTAAAGCCAGATTTTTCTCAATCTCTTTATATAAACGTTCTCGGATATGTCTCGATGTTAAAAATACTCCCTCTTTTCCATAAAAGGGTGAATTATTTATAGTAAATAGCATACTCATCGTAGGTTCATCAATAATAATACGTTTAAGACCTTCAGGTTTCACTACATCTGCTATTGTATCACCGATATCGAAATTTTCTATGCCCAGAATTGCACATATTTCTCCTGCCTCAACTTCATACTTAACCTTTTCTTTTCCAAGGCCTTCAAAAAGATATAATTCCTTAATTACAGATTTCTGAATAGTTCCATCATTTTTTACTACTGAAACATAGTCACCTGCCTTGATTTTCCCTCGGGATATTCGTCCAACAGCAATCCGTCCCAGATAGGATGAATAATCCAGAGAACTAATCTGCAGTTGAAGATTCCCCGGAGCGTTGGAAGGAGGTTTAATATGACTTATGATTATGTCCAGTAAATAACTAATATCGCTTGAGGGTTTTTTCCAATCCTCTGACATCCATCCTAATTTTGAAGATCCAAACACGGTAGGAAAGTCAAGTTGATATTCTGTAGCATCTAGGCTAATCATCAGATCTAGTACTTGTTCGTGGACTTCATCAGGATGACAATTTGGTTTATCAACTTTATTAATTACGACAATTGGTTTCAAATTCAGTTCGAGAGCTTTCTGCAATACATATCTGGTCTGTGGCATAGGCCCTTCGAATGCATCCACTAAAAGTAAAACTCCATCGGCCATATTTAAAACACGTTCAACCTCTCCACCAAAGTCGGAGTGTCCCGGAGTATCGATGATATAGATCTTTATACCCTAATACCAGAC
>CAZKMG010000449.1:0-3203 GCA_964553465.1 uncultured Bacteroidaceae bacterium | reverse complement strand
TCTTGTGGGCATTTATTACAGCCTGATATATATTTTTAAACTTCCAATTTTTATCGGTTCAGTTGCATGAAAAAGAAGGAAGGGAATAAAAGTGTTTAGAGTTATTTTATTGTTTTTTATGAAATAAAATAATAAGCCGACTATTCCACAGCCAAAAAGAGCCAAAATATCATTGATGCCCAATAAGCAAACAATTACAGTCGCAATTCCTAATATTCCAAGTTCTATATTTTTTAATGCTTTTTTCCCAAGGCTGAAAGCTGCCATAACAATTATTGCAATTACAGCTGGCTTAGTTCCATAAATAAAGGGTTCAACCTTAGGTAATTGTCCGTATTGTTGGTAAAGCCAGGCAAATATTGAAGTAATGAGAACTGCCGGAAGAATAAAACAAAAACCTGCTACAAATAAACCTTTCCAGCCTGCCCGTTCGTATCCGCAGTGCATTGTCATTTCGGTTGAATTTGGACCTGGAATTAAATTTGTTGCACCAACTAAGTCGAGAAAGTGTTCCTGCGTCATCCACATTCTTTTTTTTACAACTTCGTTTTCCATCATTGCGATATGAGCTGCCGGACCACCAAATGCAATGCTCCCTAATTTGAAAAACAATTTAATAATTTCTCTCAGTTCACTTTTTTGGGACATTGTAAATTTATTTCACTTTTGAAATTTTTTCTGCAATATTAAATAGTTCATTAACTGTTTTCCAATTTCTTGTGGTCGCTCCAACTTTCAATTTATTTTCAAGGAATGTGTTTGTCAATTTACATTTCCCATACCCGTTCGGGCAATACAAATAAACTGCTTTTTCAGTCAGGATAAATTCTTCTCCATCTGCTTTCTTTTGGTTAATAATCTTTATGTCAATTTGTTCAGGCTTCGATGATAAAAAAGTAATGTGCCAATTAAGTGGGTTCTTTGTTATGTTATTTATAAATGGGTTGTTGTGGATTATTTCTTTTAGTTCTTCTGTCTCCAGAATAATTACAGGTACTTCAAATCCAAAATATTTTTGTATCTGATTTGAGATTTTTATTGCTAAATCTTCTCCCACCAATTTACTATATTGAAAAATAACATTTCCGCTTTGGATGTATGTTTGAATATTCTTAAAATTTAAATCTGTATACATTTTTTGCAAAGCGTCCATTTTAATCATTCTTTGGCCGCTTACATTAATACCCCGTAATATTGAAATATATGTTTTCATCTATTTATGTTGGAGACAAATAGGTCCAACAGGTTGGCATTATGGCTAATTGCCAATTGATAAGGACATTCCTGTCAAGGTATAACAAAGTTTGAATAGAGTTACACCGCAAAACACCTCACCCGGACAATAATTACCCGGAGAGTGCTGATAGCTGGAGTTCTTTTCTTTCATGTATTACGCAGGTCGTTATACTATAATCCAATTTTTACAGAAGTCATAGACATTGAGCCTCCAACTGTTTTATCATTGAAAATTTTTACTTCTTCGTTTTTGGTTTTTAGTCCTAAAACATAAAGAAGGGGTAAAAAGTGTTCAGGTGTGGGGATAGAAAGCTGAAAGGCATGACCTTGCGACTTGTAATTGATAAGAGATTGGTGATTTTCACCCAATATTAAATTCTTCATTTTTTCATTCGCTTCAATGGCCCAATCATAACCGTACTCCTCAGCGTATAACTTATCCCAGGCCACTTTCCCTAAATTATGTACCATGTTTCCACTTCCTACTATCAATACTCCTTTTTCCCGCAGAGGGGCCAACTCTTGTGCCAACTCATAATGATTTTGGGGTGTCTTATTTAAGTCTAAGCTTATTTGAATAATTGGAACATCTGCATTGGGATACATGTGTTTTATAACTGACCATGTTCCATGGTCAAGGCCCCATTTGTGGTCAAGTTCAATATGGGTTTTTGTAATTATTTTTTTGGTTTCGCTTGCCAGAAAAGGACTGCCAGGAGCAGGATACACTACATCAAACAACTCCTTGGGAAACCCACCAAAATCGTGAATAGTTCTAGGATTCTCCATAGCAGTAACATAAGTGCCTCTTGTTTCCCAATGTGCTGAAATACAAATAATTGCACCTGGTTTACTGATCTCATACGCAACTTTCCTGAATCCGCTGACAAATTCGTTTTCTTCAATAGCATTCATTGGACTGCCATGACCTAAAAATAGAACAGGCATTTTTGACGAACGTTCTATGATTTGTTTCATAATTTTTCAAATTCATAATCTATTTCAACTTTTGCAATTCTGACTTTAAATAATTTATACCAATCCGATCGGCCCTTTTCTCTTGCGATTGTATGTTCAATATTTTCTCTCCAGTTTTTAATAGAAATAAGGTCTTTCCAATACGAAACCGTTATCCCAAGTTTATCTCTTACTGTCTCTACTCCTAAGAAGCCATCTTGCTTCGATGCAAGTTCATTCATTTTATCAGACATTTCTATATAACCGTTGTTAGCATTGGTTCTTATTGAAGTGAAAATGACAGCATAATATGGAGGCTTTGGTGTTTTTGCTATCATATATTAATTGTTTATTATCTCAGTTAAAAAATGATAATAATGATAAACTGGGAATAATCAATATAATGCGTTAAGTGTAAAACTATTTTTTGTTATTCAATTTTACATTTATTTTCAAGTTTTCTGCCATCTCCAGCAATTTATCTTTAAGATGTTTGTTTTTCTCCTTAATAGCTAATGAATTATTTTGGCTAACAAACAACCTATATGTTTCTTGTAGCTTATCTAATGGTAATAATGCGCAGCAGGAACAAAAAAAGCTCTTCGAACGTCCATCATCATAATTAGCTAAAAAGTTAATCAGGATGTGCATACGTATTTTTTGTTGGCTCAAAAAATATTCAATCCCGTTCTTTTTTATAGAATCAAGATTTGAGAATACTTTTTTATGAGTTACAAATGAATCAAATCCTTCTTTTTCGGGATCGAATCGAGGACATGGATAATCTTTACAATCCGAACAGACTTCAAATCCGTTTTTAACCACACAGCAAGTAACAAAACCACATGACGGATGTTTTTCCTTAAAATTTAGACCACCGCAACCAGGACAAACAGAATCCCCTTTAGTATAAAATCTTGGGCATAATCCGCAATCAATTCCACAGCATCCAATCGTATTATTTTTTTTCAATATTACGAAAGAAAATAATTATAGAAATGGTAACAATA
>CAZKMG010000448.1:0-3217 GCA_964553465.1 uncultured Bacteroidaceae bacterium | reverse complement strand
TTCTGATGCACCCTGCCTGCCGGCAGGCAGGTATCCAATTATGCTACAGGTCCATAATTTATTTCCTAATGTATAGTTAACCTTTTGAACATTAGGACGATCATACTATAAATCCTTAGTAAGTTATTTTATAATACTTTTTAAAAATTCTCTTCCAATTCCTGATTTAAAATATTTTTCTTTTTCCCTCGCTTCAGCAAATGTTTCAAACGATTCATAATACACCAACCTCCAAGGGAGGTAAGCTTTGGTAGATTTATGTTTCCCTGAATTATGCTCTTTAATTCTTCTTTTTAAATCATTTGTCAAACCTTTATACATTCGACCATCCACCTCACTTTTAAGAACATATGTAAAATACTCTTTCATTAAATTCTGATGCACCCTGCCTGCCGGCAGGCAGGTATCCAATTATGCTACAGGTCCATTTTTTCTTTTGTACTTGTACGGGACATAAATTCTTTCTGTACCGACGAATGTAAAAATAATTAAATTTCTTTCATTTTCAATAAAAATCAGGGGTTTTGGTAAACATGAATGGTGTATACATTATAAGGAAAGTAAATTATTCTCATTCATAAAATGAAATAATAACAAAGGCTATACTCAAAAAAGATATTTTTTAGCGATTCAGAGAAAATAACAAAATTATTAAATTTAAAAGTCGTATCAAATTAAAATGAACAGACTCTAGGTATTACGTATATATTTTTCTCTTTATTAGAATAATTTATTGATTTCCTTGGGTTTTTATACGATTACTCTTTAATATTTTCATATTTCCCAATATGAAAAAGGATTATGATTAATTCTTACCTTTACTAATATAAAAAATTGTATATCTGAAAACTTATGAATTTAATATTTGAATATGAAGCTTTTAATATTATTGTTCACTTGCAGGAAATAAACTGAAAATTTGGATCCTACAATAAAAGGTTCAATATAATTAAGTTTCCCGAAGATGATTTGGACTATATAATGACGCAACGTTCAGAATATTAAATGTTTAACACAAATACTTTCATATGAAAAAGTTTTTAAAAATTTTCCTGATTGTGATCTTCCTGATCGTACTTGCATTGATTTCAATCCCCCTTTTTTTTAAATCTGAAATAATGAAAAAAGCTAAAGAGGAGGTAAATAAGAGTGTTTATGCCAGAGTTGACTGGGAGGATTTTTCTGTATCTCTCATTAAAGGATTTCCTGATTTAAAAGTTAGTATGGAGAATATGTCTGTTATTGGCATAAACAAATTCGAGGGGGATACCTTGGTGGCTTTTAAAGAATTTTCTGCAAAAATTAACCTTATAAGTATTTTTTCGGGTAATATAAAAGTGAATTCCATTTTATTAGATAGCCCTGTTATGAATGCCATTTCATTAGCTGACAGTTCTGTTAACTGGGATATTGCTATTCCATCGGATGTGCAATCAGCTGAAGTAGAAACGACAGATACATCTTCGCTTGGAATGGTTATCCAATTAAAAAGTTTTGAGATCAGGGATGCAAGAATTAATTATATAGATCATCTTTATAATATGTCGGCAAATTTCGTTGGTTTAAATTTAAAATTAAAGGGAGACTTTACTGAGGATTTTACAAACCTTGATCTGATTTGTGATATGCCTTCTTTTACTTATACGATGGATGGACTTTCCTATATTAAAAATTCAACTCTTGACATTAAATCAATGATTGAGGCAGATCTCGTAAAATATGATTTTAAGTTTAGTGAGTGCAATATTAAATTAAATGATCTCAAAATAGGTTTGGAGGGGATTTTTGGTATGCCAAATGAAACAGATATTACTATGGATCTTAGGTTTTTTGCAACGGAAACTGAATTTAAATCTATACTTTCCATGGTACCAGCAGTGTATATGAAGGACTTTGCGGGAGTCAAAACCAGTGGTACATTCAACATAGATGGTACTGCTAAAGGAGTTTATAATGAAAAAGAAATGCCGAAAATTGATGTTTCAATTCTTATAAAAGATGGATATTTCTCTTATCCTGATCTCCCGAAATCAATAGATAAAATAAATGTGGATACAAAAATCTTTTACGATGGCGTATTTGAAGATAATACAAAAATAAATGTGAATAAGTTTCATATGGAAATTGCCGGAAATCCCTTTGATATGTATCTGCACATTATTACTCCAATATCTGATATGCAGATGAATGGCGCTATTAAAGGGAAAATTGACATGGCTAGTTTTGCTGATCTGGTTCCTCTGACAGATACTAAAATGTCAGGGGTGATAAATATGGATATAGATTTCATGGGCAAAATGTCTGATATTGAAACGGAAAATTACGAAGCCTTTAAAGCAAACGGATTACTTGAAGTAATAGGGGTTGTGGTAAATGGAAAAGATATTTCAGTTCCCGTCTCTATATCTAAGGTTACTATGACCTTCTCTCCAAAATTTGTAAATCTGGCGACTTTTGATGCATTGCTTGGAGGTAGTGATATTCATATGGATGGGACACTTGAAAATTTTATTCCTTACGTATTTAAAGACGAAGTGATCAAAGGAAAATTGAATTTTAATTCAAAATACCTGAATATTAATGAATTAATGCCCGCCTCAGATTCCGTGCAGAAACAAGAGGAAATTGATACTGCTGCGATGACAGTAGTTGAAGTTCCAAAGAATATTGACTTTATTTTAACTACTGAAATAAATAAAATTCTGTATGATAAACTGGAATTAAAAGATATTAATGGAAAAGTAACGGTAAAAGATGGTAAAATAATCATGGATAATCTTTCGATGAATCTTCTTGACGGTTCGATGATTATGAGCGGGGAATACAATACTCAGGATATCAATACACCATTTGTAGATTATAAGCTAGATATGAAGGAAATTGATATCCCTTCAGCTTTTACTGCGTTTAATACGGTTCAAAAGTTAGCTCCTATTGCAAAATCAATGACCGGTAATATTTCGGTTAAAATGGATTTTACATCTTTGCTTGATTCTGCTATGAATCCTGTGCTTAAAAGTATAGTTGGAAGTGGCACATTAACCACTGGAGATGTTGAAATAGCAAATTCTGAAACTTTTGATAAAATTTCAAAAGCTTTAAAAAATGACAACTTTAAAGATGTAAAGATCAAGGATATTAAAGCTTTCTTTGAAATTATTCATGGACGGGTAATCCTGAAACCGTTTGATACAAAAATAGCATCCTCAAAAGTAAC
>CAZKMG010000447.1:0-3218 GCA_964553465.1 uncultured Bacteroidaceae bacterium | reverse complement strand
GTGTCCGGTTGAATGTTGATGAGTTTTTCAATATCGTTCAAGGCTGCTTCATTGTGTCCATATTCAGTTTCAATAAAAGCCTTGAAAAATATTATCCCTGTGTTCTTTGGGTACAATTTACCCAACTCTTCCAATTGCTTTATAGCTTCTTCCTCTCCTGTTGAGGTTCTTTTCATGTTTACAATGAGCCATCCCTGAACTGCTTCCCTTTTGTCAGGATGGCTTTCCATTATCCTGGTATAGATTTTTGAAGCTTCTTCGGTGTTTCCCTGCCTTGCTAAAACTTGTGCCCTTAAAAGAGCTGCTTTGACGGTATCTTCCTGATTTACAGTTGTTTGCGCTTCAGTTTTAAGGCTGAATGCAAAAGAAGCAATCAGGATCATAAAAATCAAATGCTTTTTCATGTTGTTAGGATTTTTTTTTAAGACTTGATACTTAAACTCTTTCAACATCTGCTATGTACTCATAAAGAATTATCCAGGTAATCAAAATAGTAGTGTTTTCATTATAATGGTCTTTAATCATTTCTTATATGAAAGTTACAATCATAAAAAAGAAAAGTCAATTGAAAACAAACTTTCCTTTTTCAGGTAGATTATAGAATTCTTCAGTCTATTGAAGAATAAGTTAGCTTTCTGATGCAAATACTATTGAAAATGCAGTAAAATCAGGGTTATATATATTGATTGGCACTTCATATCAACTCGAATGAGATCGCATTAATACAGGAGTTTGCTGCAATCCAAAGTCGTTTTATAATGAGTGTTTGAATAGCTGTGATCTCAATTTAGTGTCTATTCCAATCTATGATTTGAAAATAGAAAAATTCTCCTTAAATTGAATATTGAAATAGTTCAATGTGTTTTGAAGTCGCACAACACCTGCTAAATAGTTAAACTAAGAAATAGTATAGTGGGAACTTTTAAAAAAATTACGTGCTTAATCTGTATCACAATTATTTCCTTCACCTGGTGTTTTGGACAGAACAACAATAAATCAGATCAAGAGTTTGGCTGGGTAAATCTTGGAATTGGCGGTTCTTCAAATGGAATTTCTCTTGGAATAAATGGATCACATCAAATCAAATATCATGTAATTTCTCTTCGAGCACTATATGACGAAGAATGGAGTCTTAAAAGTTATCCTGATAAATTCACTGAATTAGGATTACTATATGGTATAAGTTCAAAAAAGACCGGGAAATTTTTTTTTGTTTCAATATCTACAGGTATTAGCTTTGTGGCGGGAAGTGTAAATACCTATAACGAAGAAATGGATTATGTTACGTTCGGGCTTCCAATCGAAATCCAACTTTTTCTGACAGGAAAACACGTTGGAATAGGTATCAGTGGATTTGCAAATATAAATCGTGAATCATCATTTGTTGGAGCATTATTATGTATCCAACTTGGTAATCTTAGATGATATCCTTCATTGATAAATACCGGGGGTGGTAGTGTATGTTGCATTAAGGAAGGGGTGTAACTTCCGTTTATAATGCACAATCTTTATTTACAATTTAATATTATTGCGAATATAAATATCCAGCTTGAATAAGATAGTGGTTTTATGGTGGAGTAAAATTGTAAATTGGCTAATAAGATTTCAAGAGAGGATTAAGCATGAAATCAATAATAACATTTTGAACATTTAAACCAATAAACTTAACACTATGAAAACCACACTAACAAACAGACAGACAAACAAACGCTGGAACATCCTTGTGATAAACGACTATCCCCACATAGAATACCACGAATGGAAGCAGTCGTTCATTGAAACCAACGCAGACAACCCCCCGGATGAATTTATTAAGAAATTAATGGATACTCCGGAGTATCAACTTTATGCTCAATATAGTCAAATGCGTACCCTCCGGAGTATCCGGGATTGGATTATGATTGGGTGCATTGTTTTGATATTGTGCGGATTGATACAATTTATTTTTATACCAATATCAAAAGTTGGATTATGAAAACAGACAAGTTAGAACTCATTAGAAAATATTTTAGAGCTATTGCAGTCGCTATCTTGGTTTAAGGCTATTTATTTATAAATACACCTCAAACTGTTAAGCGATATAATGATTATTATGATGCTCAATATGATTGTGAACGAGCTGACAAAGGACTTATTTATAAGGAATTTAGTCATTGGAAAATGACCGATATGAATTGGGTGTATATAATGAAAATATCTATAAATACTCAATATTGGTTTTTTTAGTTTGAGGTTTGCTCGTATATGTAATCTCAATTTAGTGTCTATTCCAATCTATGATTTGAAAATAGAAAAATCCTCCTTAAATTTAATATTGAAAAATAGTCCATTAAGTTTTTAAGTAAAACATTTATTGTAGAAAGAAGATCGCCTTGTTTAAAAGTTTTAATAACATCATTTACGGTATCTTTAAATTATAACTTTATATAATATTGAAATATTAATCCGGAACCAGGCTATCAAAATAAAAATTGCCAGTAGATCGGTTAAACGTACCGCTTAATCCATCCGTAATCAGGTATAATAATTATCAATAAATAAGCAATTTATAATTGTATGAAAAATAATTTCAATCGCAGGGAGTTTATACGCAAATCAGCAGTTGCAGGTACAGGACTGGTTTTTACAGGCCATAATGCTTCGGCATTTATCAATCATAATCAGGCA
This sequence comes from uncultured Bacteroidaceae bacterium, assembly GCA_964553465.1. Taxonomy (GTDB): domain Bacteria; phylum Bacteroidota; class Bacteroidia; order Bacteroidales; genus CAZKMG01. The sequence goes on along the minus strand of CAZKMG010000447.1, from coordinate 551 downwards.
GAAGGGACCAGGGTGGGTATGATCGGCCTGGACACCTCTCACTGTATTGCTTTTACTAAAGCACTCAACGATCCCAATGCAGGTCCAGAATTTAGTGGGTATAAAGTAGTAGCTGCCTACCCGACAGCAGGAAGCAGTGATCTTCCATCGAGTATAAACAGGATTGCAGGATATACAGAAGAAATTAAGGAGCAGGGGGTGGAAATTGTAAACTCGATAGATGAATTGCTGAAAAAAACCGATGTTATACTATTAGAGACCATTGACGGACGAAAGCACCTGGAACAGGCGATACCTGTATTAAAGTCAGGCAAACGGGTGTTTATCGATAAACCGATAGCAGCCTCTTTAGCTGATGCCATAGCCATCTATGATCTTGCCAGGAAGTACGATACGCCAATGTTTTCATCTTCATCGCTAAGATATATTACCGGGGCAAAATAAATAGGGGAGGGAAATATCGGGAAAGTGCTTGGTGCTGATATTTATGGTCCGGCATCCATTTAAAAAACTCACCCGGTTATGTTCTGGTTTGGTATTCACGGCATAGA
>CAZKMG010000446.1:0-3220 GCA_964553465.1 uncultured Bacteroidaceae bacterium | reverse complement strand
AGATTGCATCATATCATGACACAGATCCATGAAAGTTGTGTAAGGTATGGGACTGATTCTGATGGATATGTTGACTATGTTAGAGGAGCAAATGTGGCTGGTTTTTTAAAAGTTGCATATGCAATGATGGATCAGGGTTTATTTTAATTAAATCAGGTTTTAGCTCAGAAGCTGATTTTTACAGGTAATTTCTTTCCTTCCTTAAAAATTACACCTCGGTTGGTTGTCCCGTCAACCATGATTAAAAGAGGTAATTTAAAACGAACATGTCTGATAAACTCATCCTCATATATCGCAGAGTATTTATTAACATAGTCGATATTATAAAATCCCTCTTTGAGGTATGGATTAATTGTGAAATAACCTACCCCGAAGGATGTGAGGTTCTGAAAAAAATGTGTTCCCTGGCTAGGATCAATTCTATAGTTTTCCAATCCTGATTCGACAATAATCCTTGCCTCTGAGATCTGGGGCCATTTAATTGGAATGCCGAGCCATGGGTCAGCTGATCCCCAACGGCCTGGACCTACAAGTATATAGTTTCTGCTGTCATCCTTTAACTTCGCATTAATACTTTCAACACTAAGGGCAATATCTTTGCTTTTAGCAGGATTAAAGGACTCCGGTTTAACATAAACAAAGTCAACAATTTTATCAAATATGCCATTCCCAAGGGCGGAATTAGAATAAATAATCGCATCTTTTTCTTTAATATCCTCAATCCGGATTGAGCTTCCCTGATCATTATAGACGATGGGTCTGATCTGCAAAAAGCTGAATATCTTTGGAGTTCCTGGAGGGACATTGAGGTTCACCGCGAACTCAATCTCTATTGGAAGATTCATCTCTTTCTGACTTATTGATAGCAGATTCTGCAAAATTTCAGCCAGAGGAAAAGTATCATGATTTAATATGTTAGAAAAAGTTACCAATTTTTTCCCGGGATAATTATATCCGTCTCTAATACTGTTGTTTTCCAGATCATACACTGAAGCAACAGGTTTAAGAGTTTCATCCTTTTCCGCTTCTTTTATGGGAAGTTTTAGAAGGTTAACAGTATCATCCGTCGATGGTACAAAACTTTCACTTCTCAGGTCAAGGCAATAAAATCCTTTTTGTGTGTTTTTAAGAATTGATTCTGGTGTAGAGAGTTGAATTACTTTTTTAGGATATTTGGGAGAAAATCTCAATGCTATGCCTCCATCAACAATATATTTACCCAGTCCAAAAGCAATAGATGCAATTCCATCCTCTGATTTCTCAGGTTTTATAGGATAAAAGTTAATGGATCTTGCGACTCCTGAAAATGTCGGGTAAAATCTCTCACCATATTTTGATCCAACAACCTCCTGAAGAATGATTCCCATCTTCTCTTCGTCAATTACATTTGAGGTTGCTGCAATATATGCTTTGCTGGACTTATAATATACTGAAGCATAAACTGATTTAATAGCATTTGTAAGCATTCTTATGGTTAAAGCATGGTCGGACTCCACCACCGGGATCATATAAGTGGAATATATACCTGCAAAAGGCTGGTAGTGGCTGTCTTCCATCTTGCTTGAGGATCTGATTGCTATGGGATTACGGATTACGGAAATAAATGCATAAAGATCCTGATGCACCCATCCAGGAAGTTTTGCATGGATAAATTGCTGAAGAATTTCTTCATCACTTTTATCGGAGGTTAAGGCTACTTTGTAAAGGTTATTTGACTCCATAAATTCATCAAAAATATCAGTACTTAAAACAACCGTCCTTGGAATTGTGACAACAGTATCCTTGAAAGTATTAAACAAATTATAATTTTTGATAATTGAATTAATAAATGCCAATCCACGCGCTTTTCCTCCAATTGAGCCCTCACCTATCCTGGAAAATGTAAGATATTCATCAAAACTGGATTTCTCAAATTTGGCAATTATACCACGACCTTTACTTATCCTGAAACTGGATATTGCCTCATATATATAACTCCGAAACTCAACTATATCTTTGAAGTCTTCTTTTCTTAAATATTTAAAGAGTCTCGCGACTGGAAATAAAGCCCTGGCATTTAGCCATTTAGAAAAGTCATTCCTGCTTTCATGGTAGGCCAATACATCATCAGGTATCTTCAAAATCAGATGTTGCAATGTCTGTAGATCTGCAGCCCTTACTATTTCCAAATGAGTATTTGGATCCCGGAATACAAACTCACCAAATGCGAAATTTTGAATGATGTAATTCCTAACTTCAATTGACAATGTTTTAGAATACTTATGTATAAATCCCACGTTCAGTTTCTTAGCATATTTCTCATTCGCTTTATCTGAAGATTGTAAAAGGAAGGGCATGTATATGTCTTCAGATCTGACCACCTTACATAGTTTCAGTCCTGCTTTGATCTTTTGATCCCTTTTATTATTAACTTTAAAGGTGATATCCGAAATAATTCCTAGCAGATTTTGCTTGTACTTTTCATATATCTCAATAGCCTCATCATAATTTTTTGCAAGTAAAATTTTAGGACGTCCCCTCATTCGAAGCATTTTCTGATGTTCATTCAGAGCTTCTTTCATAAAATCACGTGATTGTTTCAATACTATTTTATATAGCAAGGGCAGATAAACTGAAGTGTATCTGATCGAATCCTCCACTAATAAAATCATCTGAACACCGACCTTTTCAACATCATTATCAGCATTCATTTTATCTTCAATAAGCTTAATAATTGCAAGGAGGAGGTCCGCATTCCCAAGCCAGCAGAAAACATAGTCGATAGCAGAAAGATCTTCATTTTGCAATTTAATGGATACTTCCCTGTTAAAGTGAGTCAGAACAACAATCGGGATTAATTTATATGACTTTTTAATTCGTTTTGCAAGTTCAAAAGTGTCAATATCACCAATATTAAGCATCTCGATGATCAGATCGATTTTTTCACTTTCCAAAATTCTAAATGCCTCTTGAGCTGTACTGGCCTTGATAAATCTAGGTGGATATCTTAGGTTCAGGGATATATATTCGTTAAAAATCTGTTCATCAATACGACCATCTTCTTCAATCATAAAAAAGTCATAACTACTACTGATAATTAGAACATGTAATATTCTCTTTTGCATCAAGAGTTCAAACTCCGTCATACTAAAATCAATAGTTGGATTATCCAGCCTCTTAGCTTTCAACAAATTCTCCATTTTTCTTTACACTTTTTCAGTTATCCTTATATCTGGCTGAA
>CAZKMG010000445.1:0-3227 GCA_964553465.1 uncultured Bacteroidaceae bacterium | reverse complement strand
CCGGTACCTGACTTTGAGCACCGTTAAAAATCGCTGAAAAGATTACAAAAGCTTTAATTAATATTAGATTCATATGGTTACCTCCTTTTATTTAAGCATAATTAGCGATTTCCATTTAAAATCTTACTGATAACGTTTGGCATTTAAGTGGCGTTGCCACTTGCGCCAAACTTCTTTAATAAAGTTATGAAATATTTTTAAATAATTGTTGGTAAGGACCGGGGAAGTGGCAATGACATTTACGCGCTGTTGTAACCAGTGCCTATTTATCTTCTATAAATGAGGATTATTTCAGAAAGTTCTTGCCCAATCTCATGAATATCATATAATATTTTTTCAGCCTGAGTATCTGATGGATGTTTATGTCCTTGAATATATTGAGAGAGCAAAGTTGGATTCATGCCAATTTTATCAGCCAAAAATCCGGTATCTGTTTTTTCAATAATTAATTTAATCTTTTTTTTAGTTGTTTTCATCACGCTATATTTTTCATTTTAACCCTGCAGCTTTATGAATCCTTTTCTCCAAACCTTTACCTAATTCCTGGCTACCATGATTTGGAAAAATAATTGTTCCAGGTTTCTTATCATACTTTAATTTCACAGGAGAACCACTTTGTGAAACAGGATACGAACCATCTTTAACCAAAATTCGATAAAGTTCGGAACACTTCATAAATTACAAATTAGAATAATACAAAGGGTAATTATTATTTACTTTTAAGCAAATGTTTATTTATTCGGTAACGCAATCAAAGGCATTAGCTACAACGGTTGATATATGGTTTGTGGCGGATTTTAAGGTGCATAACTTTCAGGCTAGCACCTACTTTTACTTGATGCAACATGCTAAATATTAGCATTATACCACCATTAACTATATACGTTGTTGTATGCAGGGCTTTATTCTTCCTTTTTTTTGTCTTTTTGCTTATTAATTAGAGGAAACATCCCGCCAATCCCGCCAATCCCGCCAATTAATATTATGTGCATTAAAACGCCTCCAATAAGATAATTCTGAATTTTATCATAGCATTCAGTTCCTTTTAATGCATTAGATGTTCCAATAATTACAAATCCCCAAATTAGAGCACTTGCAATAACAAGGCTTCCCATTATTATTGTTAAATAGGCTGTATTTTTATTTCTTCCCATTTTGATATTATTTTATGTTATTATTCTAATTGCTTGCTAGATACATTTGTACTATAAGGATAGTATCCATATATGCATGTGCTAAAATCAATATCCAAAGCCTTTTTTTGAATTTGATATAACATATGCCAAGGGCTAATCCCATAAATCCAGTTTGTACAATTCCCATTGGCCCCCACTCATAATGGACAAGTCCAAAAACAATTGAACTAAGAATTATTGCAATGGTTGTTCTTTTTTTCGCTAATAATCCAAGTTCTGAGATTCTGTTTATTAAAAAAGCTCGATAAATGACCTCCTCTCCAAAAGAAGAAACAATATAGACACCTCCTAATGTCAAAATGAGCATCCCAATATTGTCTTTCAAATAATCATACCCACTCATGTTTGCGCTTTCTGGAATGCCTGTTATATTGGCCATGATAATAGACCCTATAATAAAACCAGCCACTGCCAAACCAAAAACGAGGAGAGAAAGTAGAAACACTTTCATAGCATCCCTCCAAGAAACAGATTTAAAGGTTAATCCAAAGTCATTCCAATTTTTACCACGAAGTTTAAGACTTGTCCATACAATAATTAGCATTATCATATTTGCTATCCAAACAACGGCTTGTTTTAAAATAGGATTTTCCCCAACGAGAGGATTCATTAATCTAATAAAGACAAAGGCAGAAATAAATAATAATAAGATTTCACCTACTTTAAATAGTAGATTTGTTTGTAATTGCTTTCCAATTAGAGTGCTGAAAGGTTGTTTGTCTTTATTGTTCAAGTCATTCCTTTAATTTGAGCATAACGGCCATGTATATGCAAAGTGGGCGATTGCGGGCTTCAAACTTATCAAACCGTAATGTTGTGTGAGCGGGCCACAACCCTTGAATTTACTACTTACACGCCTATTTTTTGTATACATTGTTGTGCGTTCGTGCATCTATATATGTATTCCATTTTCTATGTTTTTTGATAAGTCGCTTATAAATCTAGCCATTGGTGCTCCATCAATAACATCATGGTCTAAAAGGATAGTCATATTGAGTATTTCCCTTATTTCTATTTTGTTTTCAACAACTACAGGCTTTTTAACTATTGAACTTATTCCGAAACAGATAGGGTGAACTGAGGTAGGAATAAACCAACCATTTAATTTACCCATCATTCCAATCGAAGTAATAGCCACATTTCCCATTTTCTTATAAGCATATTTTGGATGTTTCATTAAATATTTCCAAAAATACCTTCTGACAAATCCGGGAAGTAAATAGTATATCTTTTCTAACTGTCCGGTTTTTTTCTTAAGTACAATGTCTTTACCTGTTAGTTTCTCATTTCTCGCATCTGCAATCTGCATAGTTATTGATTCAATGCTTGTTTCATTTGCTTTTTCAATTACTAATGGAATCGGAACTTTTTGACCATTTAAGTCTTTTTCAACCACAATAGAAACATTTATATCATTAAAAATTATCAATTTATTCTTTCCAGTCAGATAAGAAGATGCGGTTTCGTATTTCTTTATTGTACGGCTTATCACACTTATCAACCATGCATTAAATGAAATTTTATTAATATTCTTCTTATTGTAATTCCTAATTTTTTCCCGACTTTTTGAAATATCAAGTTCAATCAAACCGGTTACATGATGTTTCCGTTTCCCAATCTCGCAAATATCAATTGTAGCTAGTCTTGAATCAGGGAACTTCTGAATTTTATACTTTGTCATTTAAGTGTTATGTATCGCGTTAGGGCAATATAATTATACTTTAACAAATCTATTTTTATATAAATTCTTACTTTTAAATTTAATGCAAATTCCCATTCCCTTCCAATAATCATCATTAACACTCTTCATTAATTGCATATGGAGGTGAGGTCGCTCTGACATTCCAGAATTTCCTGCAGTCCCTAATAAGTCCTTTCTTTTCACATAATCGCCAACTTTTACTACTATGCTTCCTTTTTTAAGATGCCCTAACAAAAAATAGTAATTGTCTTTTTTTATTACAACTGTATTCCCAGCTTTATATTTATCCCCAGATTTAAACAAATTATAAAGGAAGATAATGTAAATGG
>CAZKMG010000444.1:0-3237 GCA_964553465.1 uncultured Bacteroidaceae bacterium | reverse complement strand
GAAGTAAAGATACTAATCCCGGGGTTGCCGGTATGGGTATCCGGATATTAATAGAAAATGGCGTTGAGGTAATTACTGGTGTGAAAGAGGAGGAATGCAGATTTTTAAACCGGCGCTTTTTTACTTTTTATGAGAAAAAAAGACCTTATATAATCCTGAAATGGGCACAATCCAAAGATGGATTTTTAGATAAACATCGTAGTTCCAATGATACCGGACATCCTAACTGGATAAGCAACCAAACATCAAGATTATTAGTCCATAAATGGAGGTCGGAAGAGATTGCGATTATGGCTGGTACTAATACTATCCTGAAAGATAATCCCGAGCTCAACGTAAGGAACTGGCCCGGAGAAAGTCCTTTAAGGATAATCCCTGATAAAAATGGCAGGCTTTTTGAAAACCTAAAAATATATAATGAGAAAAACAAAACCTTGGTAATCACCTCATCATATAAAACTATAAGAAAAAATGCAGAATATATTATTCTTCCACCTGACAGATTTTCGCTACCTTTTATATTGGAAGAATTGTTTAAAAAAAATATTACGAGTTTGCTCGTTGAGGGAGGAGCAATACTTCTTAACCAATTCCTTGAATCCGGATTATGGGATGAAGCAAGGGTTTTTACCGGAAGCGTTGAGTTCCGGGAAGGAGTTCAATCCCCTGTAATTAAGGCAATTGCTGATGATGGGTTTTTCATCCGAAATAATTTTTTTAATTATTATTTAAATAAACACTAAAGAGCAGAATATTATTATTTTAAGCTAATATTAAGTATTTTTGTTTAAATTAGCATGTAGTGCTATAAGTGTGAAATTGAAATATAAATATATTTTATTTAGGCCGAGCATGGACTTTACATACTTAGTATGTATTATTATGCATATTTAAGTTCATTTCGATCTTCATTCCTGCTGAAAGGTAGGTAAATGATCCAATAATAAAATTTAATCAAATGAATCATCCATTAAATTTTATTCAAAAACTAATCAATAAGTAAGCATAAAATTTGGATGCTATGTTTAATACTTCAATTGAAAATTAAATTTATAAGTATGAAAAAGTATTATATTTTTCTTTCAGTAGTATTGTCTTTCGCTTTTATTGGAGTGAGTGGACAAAGTGCCAAACAACATTATAAAACCGGGGAGGATTTTTTTGAAAATGGGAAATATGATGATGCCATTGATCAATATACCAGAGCAATAGAGATTGAACCTGATTATACTAAAGCTTACACCCAAAGAGCATTAGTTTATTCTTTACAGAAAAAATATAAAGAAGCCGCTGATGATTATGAAAGAGCTTTAGTATTTGTAACTAAGGATCAGGAACTATATTATAATGCGGCTAATATGCATTTTAAAATTGGAGAAGATTCTCTTGCCCTGGATAGGATTTCAAAAGCCCTGGACCTTAAAAAAGGATATCTCGATGCAATAAATTTGAAGGTTCTTGTACTTATGGACTTAAAAAAATATGATGAAGCCTTAAAGGAATCCAAAACTGCCCTTAAGTATAAGGAATCTTCCGAGAATTATTATTATTTTGGTTTGATAAATGACTTAACCGGAGCTTTTGAAGAAGCAGAAAAAGCATTTGCGAAAGCTATTTCAAAGAATAAAAAATACACAGAGGCTTATGTTAAACTTGCGGATCTGCAGAGAAGGCTTAAAAAATACCCTGAATCACTTCAAAATTGCCAAAAGGCTCTAAATCTAAATCCAAAATTTGCTGAAACTTATCTTGTTCGCAGTCAGTCCTACTCTGATCAGCTTAAATTTTCAGATGCCATAAACGATATGTCAACACTTATCCTTATGGATCCTAACAATCCTGATTATTTCTTCAGACGTGGAGTCATGTATCAGAATTTTGCTCAACATGCGGCTGCACTTAGCGATTTTAATAAGGTTATCTCTCTCGATCCTAAAAACTTTGAAGCATACTATAAAAGAGCATATTCCAATGAGCAAATGATGAAGTATGAAGATGCTATTAAAGATTATGAAACACTTGCCAGTTTATCCAGATATGATGCAAAAGCCCGCGAGCGACTTGAAGAAGCGGAGGCCAGACTTTTTGAACTCAGACGGGAAAACGTCAAACCTGTGGTTTCAGTTTCAGATCCACCTGAAAAACCTAATAAGGTTCTTGATATTCCAACTGGATTAAATATCGTCCCCATTTCGGGCCTTATTCAGGATCAGAGTGGTCTTAAATCCATTGTTGTTAATAACTCCTCCATACCTTTTGAACTAAGGAACGGTAAATACGAGTTTAATGCGAGTGTTAACCTGTCTTCTACCGATAAAATAGCAATCGTGGCTACTGATATTTATGACAATGTGGAAAATGCAATTTACCAGATTAAACGTACTGAAATAGATGCTCCTCTGGTAAAGATAATAGCTCCATATGCTTCCGACAATAATATGATTTATCTTAATTCTAATGAACCAACAATTTACGTTGAAGGTACAATAACTGATGAAAGTCTGATCAAAAATATCAACATTGATGGGGTTCAGGCAAGCTATGTACCCACAGAACACAACCCAACATTCCAGGCATATATTAATATACTAAATAAAGATCGGTTTACTGTAATAACTGCAGATGAGTATAATAATAAATCTGAAGTTACATTTACCCTAAACCGCGAAGGGGCAGATATTGCAACAGGCAATCCCATGGGCAAAACCTGGGTTGTTTTTATTGAAAATTCTAAATACCAAAGTTTTGCCAGCCTTGAAGGTCCTGGCAAAGATGTTACCATGATGAAAACAGCCTTGGCTAAATATAACATTCAAAACTTCATTCATAAAAAAGATATGACCAAGCAGGAAATGTAAAAATTCTATGCTATTGAACTTCGGGATCTTCTCAGAAGTAACAGGGTTAATTCTTTACTTATATGGTATGCCGGGCATGGTAAATTTGTGAATGAAACTGGATATTGGGTCCCTATTGATGCTAAGAGGGATGATGAGTTTACGTATTTTAATATAAACGCGCTTAAAGCGTCCATGCAATCCTATCCAAAAGAGGTGACTCATACACTTGTTATTACCGATGCCTGTGAGTCCGGACCAAGCTTTTACCAGGCGATGCGTGGAGCAGCTGAAGTAAGAGACTGCTCCGATTGGACAGCAACCCGCCTGAAATCCTCACAGGTTTTCTCTTCAGCAGGTTATGAACTTGCTGTGGATAATAGCCAGTTTACCAGGACGT
>CAZKMG010000443.1:1869-3242 GCA_964553465.1 uncultured Bacteroidaceae bacterium | reverse complement strand
AATATGAACGGGAGGATTTATGATCCAGTATCATGCAGGTTTTTAAGTCCTGATCCTTTTATTTCAAATCTTGGTTTTTCACAAGATTATAATAGGTATAGTTATTGCCTCAATAATCCACTGTCGTTTACGGATCCATCGGGTTTTATTCATAATGTTACCTATGAACCTGGTAATCCAGTAATTGAGGGGGGGGTGGAGGCGGATCAACAATGAATTGGTGGGTAGCCTACCAGAGCTTATTAATGGATGGAAAATTTATGGGAATTTCATCCTTTTTGCAACTATGGGATAATGCCATTTCAAGTCCTAATTTCGATGGAACAATTACATTTACGGATTCTTATACATTTATTGTAAATTCTTTGGATGAGGGAGAATCAAAAATAGGTGAAGATGGGAGGACAATTATACCTGATGTAATTTGTAATTCTATTACACTAACTTTTGAGACCAAAATTAATGTTGCCGCAGGACAAGGGGGTCCAAATTATACAGATAGAGTTGGGTTTCTTGATGGTGCAGGTTATGTATTAGATGCTAGTGGATATGCTGCTAAATTAACAGCTAAAGAGACGTTTAAATATGGACAGAGAATCAATGGAGTTGTAAAAAGTGCAGCCCAATTAACAAGAGAAAATGCGGCTTTAATGGGTAAGGTGGCCACAAGGGCTAATATTACCGGAGGTGTAGTTGGGAGCGTCGACTGCACTTTACAGGCTATGAGTGATTTTTCGAATGGAAATTATGCATTAGGTACATATGAAACAGCCAAGGCATCCAGTTATCTTATAGGTTTGGCGTTATGCACTAATCCTGTTACTCTTTCTGCCGGGCTTGTAGTACTTGGAGTTACAGGCATTGTTGATCTGGCTGGTGATGTTGGTCTTTATATTTATGGGAACAGATGATGTATTATTTATGGATATTGCATTATTCCATTGTAAAAGGAATTTATAGAAAAAGGCATAAAAACCTATCAACAAGTGCAGATGGCTTGGCTTTTATGTGTTTATTGTTCCTGGCGGTGTTTATCTTTATGCTTTTTGTAGATAAAGATTTGCTGTGGAACGTAATACGAAAAAGATTACCCCTAGGGCCTCTAGTGAAAGGTATATTAGCTTTATTGGTACCTATATTGCTTTTAGTGCTTTCAGGGCGTCTAACAAAACAAAAGATTAAGACAATAAGGAAAGTAATAAAGATAAAGAACCGGATTAAACGTTCATACTCAATTTTATATGTTGGCTTTTTTACTGCTCTATTTGTATTAGCAATTGTTATAGCTGCATTATCGATAACTCCGATTTAAATTATTCATTATAAGCAAAAAGCCCGGCATCATAAAATACGCCCTATGTTCCAGATAATCA
>CAZKMG010000443.1:0-1859 GCA_964553465.1 uncultured Bacteroidaceae bacterium | reverse complement strand
AAAAGCCCGGCAAGTTGAACTGCACCCCAAAAGTTAGACATAATATTTGGGGTGTTTTTTATGAAAAGGAAAACAAGAAACAAATTTTCAATTAAAGAAAAAGAACGTATCGTTCTTTCGGTTATAGAAGAAGGTTCTGATTCGTACCATTCAATTGCCAGAAAGTATAACACGAGCCACAGGCTAGTTTCCTTATGGGTTGACAGCTATAAGGTTCACGGCAAATCTGGTTTATCATTCAAAAATGATTTAAGCTACACTGGAGAGTTTAAATTAAAATTACTTAAAGAGATGAACTCAGAAGGGCTATCTTTACATCAATTATCAGTTAAGTATTTAATTTCACCATCTCTATTATCCACTTGGAAACGAGAGTATAAGGAAGGTGGCCTTACGGCATTGTTTATGAGTAAACGTAAAGGCAGACCACTTAAGGCTAATAATAAGCAAAAAACTTCGCAAACTCCATCTCTTAATAATGAGGAAAAGTTGATTAAAGAGAATGAGTTGCTTCGAGCTGAAAACGATTACCTAAAAAAGTTACAAGCCTTAATTCAGAATCAAAAATAGCCAGACAAAGGTTGAAAGCTATAGCCATTAATGATTTAAGGCCAAAATATCCACTCTCAGTATTATTGACAGTGGCAGGGATGGCAAGAAGCTCGTTTTATTATCATATGAAGCAAGCAAAAGATAAGTATTCAATTGAAAAAAAAATAATAACTGAGATTTTTCATCAGAACAAAGGGCGGTACGGATATAGACGTATAACCCTTGAGATCAAGAACAGGGGTGTTCAATTAAACCATAAGACTGTCTATAAGTTAATGGGTACTCTTGGTTTAAAATGTAAAGTGAGGATGAAAAAATACAGGTCGTATAAGGGCGAAGCAGGAATAATAGCACCAAATATTCTAGAACGGAATTTTAATGCAAACAAACCTAATCAAAAGTGGGCCACGGATGTTACAGAGTTCTCCCTGTTTGGAAAGAAAAGTTACCTTTCCCCAATTATTGACCTGTACAATGGCGAGATTGTATCTTATAATATCACATACAGGCCAACCCTTGATTTGGTAATAGATATGGTAGATACTGCTTTTGGCACGATCCAAGATGGTACAGATCTAATTTTGCATTCTGACCAAGGTTGGCATTATCAGCACCCAAATTATCGGAAACGGCTAAAAAAGAAAGGTGTACAGCAAAGCATGTCACGCAAAGGAAATTGTTTGGATAATGCGGTAATAGAAAACTTCTTTGGTTTATTGAAATCGGAGCTATTATATTTGCAGGAGTTTAATTCAATTGAACACTTTCATCAGGAAATGAGAGAGTATATTGATTATTATAACAACAATAGAATTAAAGCTAAATTAAAAATGAGTCCTGTTAAATACAGAACTCATTCTATTATAAATTAATATTAATTAGTCCAACTTTTTGGGGTCACTTCAGAACTTCCGGGGCTTTTTTGTTATAATGCGAGCTACATTTTTCTGAAAGAAATCCTTAAACTACTTATGGGTTGTATTATTTTAATAGATATATCTACGGTTTTTAATACTTTATACGTAGGCCTGTAGCTGACCTATAGGTTCCTCAGGTTCATATATACACATAACTATATATAATCCCCCGGTCAAAAGTATCCAATAAATTAGCCCCGGCACTATACTATAATCTGTAGTATATAACCCCTCTTAAGGAGTTTTCAATAATCAAGCCCCGGGTCTATTATATAATTTCCAGATATATCCCCGGTCAAATAGCACCCCATATTCAACCCCCCCGATGCCCACAAGGGGGAAAGACCCCGAGTACTTAGTATAAACTAAAAATATTACCTATGGTAACAA
>CAZKMG010000442.1:0-3247 GCA_964553465.1 uncultured Bacteroidaceae bacterium | reverse complement strand
ATTTAGGCATACAACCATTGGATTGAAAGACGGGGTTGGTAGAGGGGATACGTTTCTATTCTCCTTATTATTGCTTCTTGCAAGAATAAGGGAAAAGAATCTTCCACTCAAGTTCAACAAGTAAAAGATAACACTATCGAATTAAATAGAGAAGGCGTTATAGATGGATATGATCCGGTAACTAAAAGCATAATAAATCCCATAAATGTCTGGTCTGATTATGGAGGTACAATAAGAACTCCTGCTGGATGGCAAGTCAAACATGGTGAAACTGTCATGATGATAAAGAGAAAAGATGATGGTGTATACATTAAAAATAAAAATGGGAAAGAAGGCTGGGTGACATATTATTGGATTAAAGAATTTAGGGAAAAAGAGGGTGTGCCAAATCTATAAAGGTCCAGTATTAGTTCTTTGAATTATTAAAAATGCACAAAAAATTAATCTTAATTTTATAAACCACCTTAAAATAATTTACATGGATACTTCATTAAATGCCTTGTCAGGAGTTCTATTTTTAATTATTTATTTAATAGTCATACTTGTTTTATTAATAGTTATCGCAAGCAGACTGGGATCTATTAGTAAAAACCTTGGGATCTCCACTAAAACTTTTCTTATGGATGGTATAACCGCTGAAATATTAGGAGATAAAAAGAAAGCAATTGAAAACTATATGAGGGTTCTGATTGAGAATAAGTTAAATTATTATTGCATGGAAGGCCTATCGATATTTGAAACTCATCAGAAAATTGTTAGTAAAATTGAATCTTTAGGGGGTGAAATCCCAGCCCAATATAAAGATAAAGCAATTATTAAACGTGGTAATTTCTTTAAATCTTAAAATCTTCAGGATTTTTATTTTTATACATAGTTTTCAAACCAAATAATTTTTTAAACTTTTTCACACCCACACAATACCTTGTAAACCAATTGATTCTGTTTTGACACTTGTGACAAAACAAGCTAATACAAGTAACTACAAATCAATACAATAACCCCCCTAAAAAGCATTTTAAGCACACAAGTAAACGACTTACCCACTAAGTACTTCTACCATTACTCAAAGGGTAATATCACCATTTTGAGGGCATTTCTGACCCCCTAAAGGCTATTTATACATTAACCAATTCCCCCTTGCTATTCTGCCTTAAAATCCTAAACCTAAAAAAATTTTTGCAATTATAGAGAGGCTGTCCGCAATCCTGACTTTTCCAAATCTGCCAACGACCAGGGGGAGGGTGTTCCAAAACAAATTCTATTTAACATAATGACACAACAAGCTCAATTTAAAAGTTATTTGCATTTAATATTCAAAATCGGTAACTTATTTGCAATTAAAATTTGATAGCCATGAAGTATTTTGCAGTTTTCCTAATTTTTTCAGGTAGTCTGATATTGACAGATCCTGTAGTCAATGCTCAAATTAATCCTTTGAGAAAAATCAAAGTAAGAACCAACAAACAGATCGATAAAGAAATTGATAAGGTTTTCGACGATGCTTTTGATAAAGACAAAAAGCAAGAAGAAGAAAAAAAACAAACAACATCACCTCCTCAGACCAATCAGAATCAGAATGGTCAACAACAGGCAAATCCCAATTCCGGTTCTGCTGAAATTACAAATGTGAATGAGAAGAAAGATGAAAAGCCGGAGTTGAAATGGTCGAAATACGACTTTGTTCCGGGTGATAAGATTATTTTTGAAGATAATCTTATGGGAGAGGAAAACGGAGAGTTTCCATCGCGATGGGATTTGGTACGTGGTAATGTTGAAATTGCCCAGTTAGGTGATGAAAATGTAATTGTGTTCAGGGCCGGAAGCCCAAGGATTATCCCTTACCTGAAAAATCCTGAAAAAGACTACCTCCCTGAAATATTTACTATCGAGTTTGATTTGTATTGTGGCGTTGGCACTTTTGAGGTTATCCTTTATGATGTAAAAAATCAAAAATCGGGCAGTCCGTCTGGATGGACAAGTTTTAAGATAACACACAATGAGATGGGATGGGCAAATACTGTCAGTAAACTCGCCGAAGAATCGCTACCTAAAATGAGATGGGTTCACATTGCCATTGCATATACAAGTGGCAAATTAAAGGGTTATATTGATGAAACAAGATTAGTAAACATTCCACGCATTGATTTTGATCCGAAAGGAGTTACCCTGTACACCTATATCTTCGGAACCTTAAACGAAGGGCATTACTATGTCAAAAACTTTAGAATTGCCGAAGGAGGGGTCAAATACTATGACCGGATGATACAAGATGGGAAAATTATCACCAACGGAATCCGCTTCGATGTAGGAAAGGCAAGCCTGAAGCCCGAATCTATGGGTATAATTAATGAAATATACGATCTGATGAACGAGAATCCAGACTTGAAATTTAGTGTCGAAGGTCATACCGATAATACAGGTGATGAAAGTAGTAATCTGACTCTTTCAGCCGCCAGGGCAGAAAGTGTAATGAATAAACTTATAGACATGGGAATTCAAAATACCAGGCTTACTTCTAAAGGATTCGGTGAAAGCAAACCATTAAGTGATAATGGAAGTCCTGAAGAAAGAGCCAATAATCGTAGAGTGGAATTTGTGAAAATCAATAAGAACTAAAAATATTTCAACCTGAAACTCTTAAAGATTATGTAACACAAGCATATTACTTTCAAGAAATTGGACTTTCATATTTTTTAGAGTTAGGAGAAAATAACTTTGGCAGAAAAAGATCTCATCAAGTTGAACTCGCACTTTGGGGCAGTCTTATAAATGTAAATCCTCTAAATTATTATTACTTTGATGAAAGAGCGGGTGTTGGTCGTAAAAAGCAACCACACGAAGCCTTATTTATTAGATCAAGCGTTTTTATAGCTGATTACAAAAGCACAATTAAAATTACGAAGCAGAAAGAAAACTAATAGGATAAAAATTAAGCATAAGCTGTTGTTCTTGTCTTGTAAAACCGCCAGTTTATACATCCATAAGAATAATCAGCAGAACACCCATGGTTGGTATGGGCTTGTTTATTGTGGCTGGGGTGCCTGTCGGTACCTACGAGGCAGTAAGATTTAGTCCACCATTCATTTGTTGCTTTAACTATGAAGAACCAGTCTGGAAAAGCCAGTGCCCTTGACTATAATTAACCGGATCAAATTGACCATCCCTGGAATTATTGCAGATTGGGGATTTGTGATTAAGAGTGTTCAAAACATTATAAAAATATTCAAACGTTCTTTGCTATTTTGAA
>CAZKMG010000441.1:0-3252 GCA_964553465.1 uncultured Bacteroidaceae bacterium | reverse complement strand
CAGTTACGCTTACCTCAGGTGCTTTATTCAGGTAATCTTCGCATGATGTGGTTAAAATTAAACCCATCAGTACGATAACCAGATATTTAAAAATATTCTTATATGCGTTTTTCATATTATATATAAGTTTTTATTAGTTAGAAGGTAAAATTAATACCCAGATTATAACGTTTAAACATAGGGTAGTTCTCATTAAGGCTAGCAGTTTCTTCACGGTCATCAATCATTTTGGACCATAATATCAGGTTATTACCATTTAGGTATATTTTCATTGAATTTAATCCTGCCTTTTTAACTAAACCCTTGCTGAATGTATATGCAATTTCAGCTGTTTTTAATCTTAAGTATGAACCATCAGAATACCATGTTTGTCCCTGAGGGTAAGAGTTTGAGTAACTTTTAAATCTTATTCCATAATACTTGGCATCAAGATTATCAGGTGTCCAGCTGTCAGTATATTCTTCGTGAACAATTGATTCAAAACGGTCATTAAAAGGCCGTAAAATATTTAAATTATATGAACGACTGACGTTATACACACCATAAAATTGCACCATCACGCTCAATCCTCTGTAATCGGCACCAAACGAAAAATTATAGGTGTTTTGCGGACGACTAGTAGGATATGAATAAGGTGCTGAGTCGTTGGCATCTAAAACACCATCCCCATTGAAATCTACCATACGGAGATCTCCGGGAAGTTTCATATTAGTACCGGTATTATTGGCGACAGAGGAATATACTTCATCCCAGTTATTTAGAAATCCGTCGCTAATCTGAGCGCGGTATTGCCCAATCTGATAGCCCTGAGCCTTCCTGTAAGAAGGTAAAAGAACCGGATCTTCAATGTAAACAACCTCATCAATTGCATGATTATAAGTCCAGGCTCCCCAGTAGTATAGCCGGCTATTAGTGGTGTTCTGCAATTTCAACTCGAGTTCGTATCCATGAGTTTTTGTTTCTCCAAGGTTAGCCGAAACCGGGCTGGATCCGAAGAATTGAGGGATATTCCTCTGACCGGCACTTAAAAATATATCAGTCCTGTGGTCTGTGAAATAATCCACATTAAAATTAATCTTATTATTGAACAGAGCCAGTTCAACTCCCAGGTCGGATTTTGTAGAGGCTTCCCAGTGTAAATCCGGGTTACCAATAACTATTTGTTTCCACTGTGTATAGATACTGGAAATGTAATTAAGCCCAAAGTAAGTCCTGTCATCAGTACCCCAGTTGGTTTCATATGCCCAACGCGGGGAACTGAAATTATCGTTTCCAACCTTACCTACTGAATAGCGGATCTTGAGTTTATCGAGCCAGTCAAATTTCAAAAACTCTTCGTTTGATAATACCCAGCCAAATGCTACAGAAGGGAAGAATCCAAAACGATATTTGGAAGCAAATCTTTCTGAGCCATTATATGCGCCGTTGGTTTCGAACAAGTATTTTTGATCATAATTATATGTTAAGCGGCCTACCCAGTCTTCACGATAACTCGGGAACATATCACCTTGAGCAAATTGCTCACGGTTCATTACACCGGTAACCCCCACTTCATGCTTACCAAATGTACGGGCATAGTTCAACTGAAATTGATAAAACAGCCTGCGGTAAGCTATATCATAAGGTACACCCCAATAATCGACACCATTACCCTGGAAGCTTCCAAAGTTTTCAGGTAGATTACTAACAGGTGTAATTATCTTGTCGAAATCTTCTGCGCCATAACCCTTGATACTACCTTCAGTATAATCAAGGATATCTTCGTCAGGTTTCATATTAATAATATCAGGGTAAGGGGAGGTACTGTAATATTTGCTCAGGGTATTTCCTGAGAGGTCAAGAACTCCACCCACGGAGTTAAACCGTGTATCGTAAGACAAGGAACCCTGAACAGATAATCCTTCGGTAATAAAATCAAGTTTCTGTACCAGCTTAAAGTCAGAGCTTACCTGGGTACGGGTTTTCTTTTCAATCCCGGTTTCATTTATTCCGGCAAGCATGTTACCTGTGTTGATGTAAGGGTTAAATCCCCATTCACCTGTTGGAAAACGAATAGGGAAAATATTGGGAGGTAATTCATACAACTCACTGTAAACAGTCTGGTCACCAGATCCCTGTGCAGATACATTATATATATCTGTTTTAATCCCAACATAACCGGAAAGGTTAACTGATAAGATGGTTGTTTTTGTAAGGTCAAAATCAAGGTTGGTCCTGTAGTTAAAACGGTCATATCCCCAGGCGCTTTTATATGGTTTGTTGTTGTCAAGACCTGTATTCATCAAGTCTCCCTCATGGGTATAGGCCAACGATCCAAAATATTTGGCGAAATCAGAACCCCCGGAGATATTGAAGTTTGCACGATATGACATCGCATAATCCTTGAACAACTCGTTTTCCCAGTCTACATTCGGAAAGATCAAATAATTTGGAATTACGGTAGTTCCATCTTTATGCACGATCGTTGAACTTTGATGATTGAGAGGATCCCTGTAATATTCGGCAATGGCCAGGGGCTGGTAATAACTCCAGCTACTTTCAATAACAGGAAGTTCGTATTCGATGGCTTGATTTCTAAACATATAACCGTCATAAGAATTAAGACGGTGAGGAAATTGAGAAAGAGTTTTCATATTGGCGTTGAAATCCACTGACATTTGAGGTTTCCCGATTTTTCCACGTTTGGTGGTAATAAGAATAACCCCCTCGGAACCTTTTACTCCGAATACAGCAGTAGCAGAAGCATCTTTCAGAACTGAAACTGTTGCTACTTCACTGATGTCAAGGTCGTTCATCTTACGTTCAACACCATCAACCAGAACCAGGGGTTGTGAATTGTTCCAGGTTCCCTGGGCCCTGATCAGAATCCTCGGGTCGTCATCGCCAGGTTCGCCGGTACTCTGAATGGTTGTTACCCCTGACAACTGGCCTGTTAATGCCTGTGCAAGGTTGGTAACACCTCCTGTACGTTGAAGTTCTGCAGAAGTGGTTTGAACAATAGCTCCAACCACACTTTCCTTTTTCTGCGAACCGTAACCAACAACAACGACCTCCTGTAATCCAATTTCTGATTCAAGCATTGTTACGTTGAATCTTGTCTGGTTACCGATGGCAATCTCTTGTGTTGCCATTCCAACAAATGAAATCACCAGAGTCTGAGCGTCAGCTGGTACTGATAAGGTAAAATTTCCATTGACATCAGTGATGGTACCAATGGTTGTGCCTTTTACCAGAACCGTGGCTCCCAGAACC
>CAZKMG010000440.1:0-3261 GCA_964553465.1 uncultured Bacteroidaceae bacterium | reverse complement strand
CAATTATCCTGATACGGATATTGAATTGCAGGGACATACCGACAGTAAAGGGAGTGAAGCGTATAACCAGACCTTATCTGAAAAACGGGCTACTGTCGTATCAGGTTATCTGGCCGGTAAAGGTATAACTAACAACCGTTTAACAATTAAAGGATTTGGCGAAACTGTGCCAAAATATGACAATGAAACAGCAGAGGGTCGTACTCAAAACCGCAGGGTTGAGTTTCTGATCACTGCAAATGAAAAGATGAAAGCTGACGCTGAAAAAGAAGCAGCTAACTAAATCAAATAACATAATCGAAAAATTAATTAATATGAAAACAATACTAATTTCTATTCTATTGATCTTTATGCTTTCATCCACTTTAATATTTGCTCAAAGTACAGAGAAAGCAAAAACCTCTTTTGCCATTCTTGGCGGCGTGAATTTCCAGAATCTGAATGGAAAAGATAATAATGGGGACAAACTTGAAAATGATATGATTATTGGTTTCCATGCGGGAGTAAATATTCAGATACCCATTGCTCCGGAGTTCTATTTTCAACCCGGATTACTATTTACTACAAAAGGAGCAAAAAATAGTTATGGCTCATTAACAGGCACATTCAAGCTTTCTTATATTGAATTGCCCTTGAATTTAGTTTACAAAGGCGCACTGGGCAATGGATTTGTAATGATTGGATTCGGTCCCTATGTTGGTTATGGTATAGGTGGCAAGGCATCAATAGACTACCAATCTTCAACCATTGAGTCAGATATTGTATTCAAAAACGTTGTGGACACAGGCGATGAATATGTAGCCTATTGTAAAGCATTTGATGCCGGTGGTAACATTTTTGCCGGATATGAATTGACAGGCGGAATCTTTATCCAACTGAATGCACAACTTGGAATGCTTAAAATCAATCCTGAAGATAACCGAAGTTTTACAGTTTATAGTGATAAATTATCAGTTAAAAATACAGGTTTCGGTATTTCACTTGGATATCGGTTTTAACAACAAGTTTTAAATACCAAATGACCGTCTTTAACAAACAGAGACGGTCTTTTTTTTTTCGGGGAACAGAAATGATCAATATCAACATTCACACATTTTCCGTAACGCTTCCGGATGGGTTATTCGTTTTATATAATGCACTAACAAGACAAGAATGAATACCAACTTAATTCCTTTTATTCAACATACAAAGTTGTATATCTGCTTAATAGTAAATAACTTTGGCAATAGAAAGGAAAGGTCATAATTATCTTTCTGTAACAATTTTATCATTGTTAAGTATACTTTTACTACATACAAAAACCAAGACCTGGAGAAGCTTGGTATGATACAATCATATTTAAGAAATTTTTATAATTCAATCTTTAATTATTTATTATCCATTGAAAATTCCAAGTTGGTCCAGTTCGCAAAGAATCTTTTTTAAATATGTTTTCAAGCAATATTTGCTCTTCGCTATTACGTTTTTCTTACCTTTTTTGAAGGCTTCCTCACAGAATTATTTTCAGCAGGAGGTAAATTACAAAATTCATGTAACTCTTAATGACAGAAAGCATGAATTAAATGGATTCGAGTCTGTTGAATACATCAACAATTCTCCTGACACCCTTTGGTTTTTATATTTTCATCTCTGGCCAAATGCTTACTCTAATAATAATACTGCATTAGCCAGGGAGATTCTCAGCCGGGAGGGGAAAGGAAAGTTGTTCAACGATTCGGAATTAAGAGGATACATTGATTCTTTGGACTTTGAAGTAGAAGGTCAACATGTTCAATGGAACTTATTACCTGGCTCTCCTGATATTTGCAAAGTCATCCTTAATATACCCATTAAAAAGGGCGATACAATATACATCAACACTCCCTTTCACGTGAAAATCCCAAAAGGGGTAACTTCTCGTTTTGGTCATATCGGTGAATCATACCAGATCTCCCAATGGTATCCCAAACCAGCAGTTTATGACAGATGCGGCTGGCATCAGATGCCATATCTTGATCAGGGGGAGTTCTATTCCGAATTTGGTAGTTTTGATGTAAGTATTACTTTGCCGGCTAATTATGTGGTTGGAGCAACAGGTGACCTGCAGAACGAGGAAGAAAAGAAATTCCTTGATATGCTAGTTTCCGATAGTTCCTGGATGAAAAAGTCTGACTTTGGAGGAGCAGATTTTCCTCTTTCTTTAAAGCAAACTAAGACTTTGCGGTATACAGTGAATCAGATACATGATTTCGCATGGTTTGCTGATAAAAGATTCCATGTACTAAAAGGAAAAGTGAAACTCCCGGACTCCGGGAGGGAAGTAACCACATGGGCGATGTTCACTAATCAGGAAGCACAACTCTGGGAAAATGCTATCTCATATATAAATTACGCCATCTGGTATTTCTCAAAATGGATTGGGGACTATCCTTATAAAAATTTTGTGGCTGTTCAGAGTGCACTAAAATCTGGCGCAGGTATGGAATATCCCGGTCTCACAGTCATAGGTCTTGCAAAAGTTCCTTACCTGCTGGACGAAGTACTGGCACATGAAATCTGTCATAGCTGGTTTTATAGCGCACTTGGTTCTGATGAACGCAGATTCCCTTTCATGGATGAAAGTTTTGCAAGTGCATATGAATCAAGATATATGGATGAAAGATATCCCGGGAAGATGCTGTGGGAAATAAGTTTTAAAAACAGGAAGCTGGCAAAGTTTTTCCACATTGATAATATGCCAGTACAACGTATCCAGGAGCTCGAATGGCTTGTCCCGGCCCGAAAGAACTCCGAACAACCTGCTAATCTTGCAGCTCCTGACTACAGTTACAGCAATTATGGAAGCATAATCTATAATAAAGTTGCTCAGGGACTCAACTATCTAAGGGCTTACCTTGGAGATACCCTCTTTGATCAAATTATTCATGATTACTATCGAATATGGAAATACAGTCATCCCCGGCCGGATGATCTAAGAGAGATCTTTGAGTCCCGCACAACAAAAGATCTCTCCTGGTTTTTTGATGATTTTCTTGGAACGACAAAGCGACTCGATTATAAAATGGCTCATCTTGAAAATCAGAAATTACTAATTAAAAACAAAGGTACTCTAAATGCACCCTTGGTGATTGCAGGAATGAATGGAGATTCAATCTGCTCTGAAAAATGGGAAGAGGGGTTTGCAGGAAAAAAATGGATCAATACAGGTCTGAATAATTATTCGGAAATGAAAATTGATCCGGAGCATAAGATGCCAGAATTATACCGGCTAAATAACAACAT
>CAZKMG010000439.1:0-3269 GCA_964553465.1 uncultured Bacteroidaceae bacterium | reverse complement strand
ATTTAATTTATATCGATATTATTAAAAACATCATAAATATACCTCTGTGGCTCTCTGGGTATCCTCAGCGGTTCTCTGCGGTAAAAAATTTAAACGCAGAGGACAGCAGAGTCAAAAATTATTAACTAGTCTCTTTAGTCCATCTATTAACCGTAATACATTAAAATTCATCAGTAAACCTAATCTGCAACCTGAAAGCTTCAGGTAAGTTAATACTTGAGCTATATGGATGTACCTTACACTATAATAGAAAATTTTTATAATAAACCCGGCAGAATTCTTGTCATATCTTAAAAAACAATTAATTTAGTTGACCAGATTTAATACGCAGGGGATATAACAATATAAGTCAGCATACTCACAGACTTAGTATGTATAATTATGATACCTGTCAAGTTAAAAAGGGAAAGCGTCAATTGACAAATGATCATCCGTGGAATCGAAAAAATTGGACATTTAACAACAAAACTTTATAATTACTAACTTGAAATCACCCTAAATTAAACAATCATGAAACCTTGGACAAAATTTTTTCTTATTCTCATTCTTATCGGATCTGTTATCATTGTAAGTGGGCAGGAAACAGTAAAAGATTATGATGGCAATGTTTACAAAACCGTAAAAACCGGCACCCAGGTATGGATAGCAGAGGATCTTAAAGTTACTCACTACAGCAATGGAGATCCTGTACCCAATGTCATGGAAGATAGTCAATGGAAAGATCTTACATCCGGGGCATACTGTGATATAGCCAATAAACCAGAAAACACAAAAGTATTCGGCAGGCTCTACAACTGGTATTCTGCTGCCGATGATCGCAATATCTGCCCCAAGGGTTGGCACGTACCTACTGATCACGAATGGCAAACATTAACAACTCTTTTGTCCGGTGATCATGGACCTGGTGGCGTTCTTCCTGCCTCGGTGGATATTAATCAAAGTCTTTTCGAATTACTTCCCGAACCATTCCGCGGCTATGACGGAGAATTTTCCCACTACGGATATGGTGGAGGAGGATGGTGGTCATCTACTGGCTGTACTGCAGAAACAGCTTATTATCATAATATTACTTATAATACTGTCAGCAGGCCACATCTTGAAGGATTCAAGTATTATGGTTATTTCATTCGTTGTATCAAGGATTAAACAGATTTATTCAGGTATTAAGATGAATAACAATAATAAGTAAATCGTTTAAAGGTTTAATATGATTACCAAATGAAATGAATTGGATTATGTTGTCTGCCTGGTTGGCAAATATGCGCCCGAAGTGCCTAGGATTTAAAATGGATGAACATTATTAATGAATTAGTAAAACTTCAAAACTCAAAGTACTCCAGGCATGAATTAATTACTCTGATTCTTAAGTGAAACCAAATACTCTGATATTAAATCTTCATCGTCTTTAGCCTGAATAATCTGATGGATTTCAAAATGTTTGTTAAAAAAAAATTATTAAATATTTAAAGTGAAAAAATCATGAAAATTTTAATAAAGTCTTTAATCATCCCATTATTTATATTAATTGCTTTCCTTGGATCCTGTAGCTCTTCTGAGAATCTTTCTGATTTAAAACCCTATTTAAAAAAATCCGTAAACTGGAAATGCTCGACTCTGGACAGAGAAGTTCCGCTGAATATTTATTATATCGATGACAGCACCGATGCAGAAGGAAATGATGCTGTTCTTTATATTAAAAACAAAGCATGGGAACGAATCGGGCAGGAATCAGATCTCTCCATTCTAAATGATCTTATTCAAAAGAAATTTATTGTCATGACGTTGGACCTGGGTAAGGACAGCAAGGCTGTTTCGCCCTTTATCGATAATGACATAAATGATATATACAGCGCTGTATTTGGATACAGGACTGAATCACTCCTTAAAGATATCGGACTTGTTCCAAAGGAGTACCGGTGTTTTGTGTTACCTGAAGGTTATAGTGTGGCAACCAACCTTGTTTACTGGGAGTTCGACAAACATGGAGTCTATGGTACACTCGAATATATAATGAGTACCTACAACGCCGTGATTGTACCAAAGGTTCCTGGATTAAAACCTGCTGTAACTCCAGCGGATATGGTTGACAGGAAAGGGAATCCTTTCAACTATCAGATTAAAATGGATATTCTTTATCCATCCCAGTCGAAGAAAAAACTACCCGTCTTTGTATATTCCGAAACCTCAGAAAAGAGAAACGCACATTGTGAACCTACAAGAGATGGGTCACATCTTAACTGGTTCCAACTGCGTGGGTATGTAAATGTTGTAATGGGACATTGCTTCAATCCCTGTGTAACTCATTACTGGCATTTTAATGAATTTACCCTTGATCACTGGAACGGACTGGCTTGTTATACAGCTGCAATGCGATATATATATATGAATGCGGACAAGTACAGCATGAATACTGACCATATTGGTGTTATGGGCATTTCCAAGGGACAATATGCTGTTACCCGTCTTTCGGATCCGAATAATGCAAATGGATTAGAAAGTAAAAGATTCGCAGGATTTCCGGAAGGTACCCCTGAACCCCAGCCATGGCAAGGATATCCGTCAAAAATTTCTGCCGGATGGCAGGGGATGGGTATGGGACTCTTTGAACCCGAATATGTAACACTTGATTATGTGCCAAACATTATCGCCTGCGGTGAAAATGACCGTGATGTGATTACTAAAGAGGGATATCCTATATTTTTAAGAAGGTTCGAGGAACTCGATATTAACTATATTCCGCTCTTTATGCAGACACTTGGCCACTCACTCGCTTATGGTTATGATAAGAGATTGGGAGTTGACAGGTACCAGTTGGTAATTGATTTCTTTGACAGGTATTTGAAAGTTGAAGATAAACTTCCTCCAGTTGTGCTGATGGTTACTCCTCGTGACAGTGCTGAAAATGTCAGTCCTTCATCATCTGTTTCAGTTCAATTCGCACCGGTGATTGATGAAAAAACCATCCTGGAAAAAGAAGGTATCAAGCTCATCGGTCTTTCGGACAACATGGAAGTAAAAGGCAGCTGGGTCGTATCCTGCGGTGGAACTAAATTTACATTTATACCTCAAAAAGCTCTGAATAATAATGAACAATATAAAATTATTATATCGACTAAAGTCAATGATAAAGCAGGAACACGTCTTGATAAAGAGAAAATTGTACAATTCAGGGTTGGAATATAAATATTTTTAAATTATAAAATCTGTCACTTTCATTGCTTAATCCTGTCTCTATGGCAACAAGGCGTTCATTTATAAAACAATCTCTA
>CAZKMG010000438.1:0-3288 GCA_964553465.1 uncultured Bacteroidaceae bacterium | reverse complement strand
CAACCCTTATATCCATCCGGATCCGTATCCATCCTGCTGATCAGATAATCAAAATATTTTACTCCGGCATCAAGCCATTTAGTATCTTTTGTTAATTCATAGTTATTCATGTACTGGTTCATCCCTACTCTGGCTTGCCAGCAAAAACCTTCACCAGTATGCTCACCCTGAATCATTGGATTACTGATCATTTTTTCGTACCATGCATCCGGTGTAGTATCAAGAGTCACTTTCTTCTGAGTACATGAAATTAAAGAAGAAATCAGAAAAATTGTGAGAAAAACAAACAGTGAGCCGGAAAATAAAGACTTCTTTTTCATAATCTATTTGATTTATTGGGTGATTAATAGAAGAGACATATAATGATCATGTTTTAAATTACCACTATGAAAAACATGGCAATTGTTTAATGTTCGAAGATAAAATTATTTTTTTTAATTCATTATTTTTAGGGATGAATTAACATAAAATGGGTTATTTTTGAGAACAACCTCTGTAAGAATTTTACAATTACAGAAAATAAGGGCATACAAATAGCAGGAACAATGATTATTATTTTGAAAATTTGCAACCATTTTTATCAACTGCTTTCTAAATAATAACCATGTTGACAATCCAGATTTCTGAAAAAATATTTATTTAGCCTATATAAGGAAGGGGGAAAGTTATATGTTAAAAATTAAGAATTACGATATTCTAATTATTGGGGGTGGAGTTGCAGGTGTTGCTGCAGCACTGGAATCATCCCGTTCGGGTTGTAAGACAGCTTTGATTGAAAAAACTGTACTCTGGGGTGGACTTGCAACATCAGGTCTGGTACCCATTTACATGCCCCTTTGTGATGGCCATGGAAAACAGGTCACATTTGGTATTGCTGAGGAGCTTCTGTTTGCATCTATTAAATACGGACCTGGGGAAGTACCAAAAAAATGGAATAAAAAAAGTATCCTTGATAACGAGTTCATAGAACTTGAAAATTACGATGAATTATACCCGGAAGGGGAGCTATCAAAACGATTCCAGACTTTTTACTGTCCTTCTTCCTTTGCCCTTGGCCTTGATGAATTGCTTGAAAATTCATCAGTCGACTTATGGCTTGATACCCTGGCATGTATGCCTGTAATGAAAGGTAATAAAATGACTGGCGTAGAAGTGGAAAATAAAAGCGGCAGGATCCGAATAAAGGCAGCAATGATCATTGATGGTTCAGGAGATGCCGATATTGCTTTTCGTGCAGGGGCTCCTTGTGTTGAACGTGGCAGTTATCCATCTTTTATGTATCAGTATTCATCATTAAAACTTGCTGAACAGGCAGTTTCAAGAAAAAGTGCCGGACGTCTTGTTACCTGGCATAGTGGTGGTTCTTCAAACGAATGGGGAAAGGGATATGAGGGAGTCAAAGGTATTTATACAGGAACTGATGGTAAAGGTGTTAGCGAGTTTATAATGGAAAGCCGGAGGGTGGCAAGAATAAAACTGGCTGAGGAGCAAAAAGAGCAAGGGCGCCAGAATATATATCCTGCTGGACTACCTAGTATGCATCAGATCAGGATGTCCCGCAGAATAGATGGAGAGGATATCGTGAAGGACAATATGATGAACAAGTTTCATCCCGATTCAATAGGTATGATTTCTGATTGCCGGAAAGTAAATGCTGTCTGGGAAGTGCCCTATGGCTCATTGATTCCGAAAAAGATTGAAAATCTGCTGGTAATAGGAAGATCTAATGCAGCCGAAGATTATGTGTGGCAAGTTACCCGTTTGATACAGTCGGCTGCTCTTACGGGTCAGATTGCCGGAATAGCAGCTTGTTTGGCATTAAGGAAAAAAACTTCTCCAAATAAATTAGCTGTCCCGGATATTCAGAAAATAGTTTCAGACAAGGGAATAAGATTACACCTTTAAATTAGTGGAAAATTTTATTATACATCATATCATACAACGCTCAAGTAATAATTAACTATTTATTAAATAAACTCATTATGAAAAGAAAATTATTTCACTTTTCTTCTACGATATTAATGTTAAGTTTTTTTATAGTATCAAACCTTTATAGCCAGACAGCATCGCATATCATACCGAGATATTTGAAACAGGTCATTTCTGTTGGAGATGCAAATGCTGATATACCGGGATTCACTTCGGAAAAAATACAGATTGCCCTGGATGCTGTTAAAGCCAGAGGGGGAGGTATGGTAATGCTTTCCCCTGGAACCTTTCTTATTACATCATCAATAGAAATGTACACAAATACCACTCTTGCAGGATCAGGAAAAACCACTATCCTGCAAAAAAGTGACGGTGTTAAAACTGGATTTACTGTAGCCCTTGACGGGGGAATGCTTGAAGCCCCGGTTAAAGATGCCAGTGCGTTTAAAATCGGTATGGGAATACAGCTTTATGATGATAATACAAAAAGCTGCTTCAGCGTTACAACAGCCAAAATTGTCAACATTGAAGGTAACGTGATATATTTTGATAAATATGTAAAAAGTTCATACTTCGATAACAGAAATGGAGTAATGTCAAATAGTTATTCGATTATTGAAGGGATTGAAGTTCAAAATGTCAGGATAGCTGACCTGTTTATTGATGGGAATAAAGATAAAAATAATCATATAAATGGATGTATTGCAGGTGGAGTTTATTTCTATAAATCAGGTAATTGCCAGATTGAAAATGTCACTGTTGATAATTTCAACGGAGATTCGTTTAGCTGGCAGATCACTGAAAACATCACTGTTAGAGGCTGTGTGGCATCTAATGGTGGTGGATTAGGATTTCATTCAGGAACCGGGTCATTTTACAGTATTATTGAAAATTGTACCAGTCATCATAACGGAGGGGATGGAATATACCTCTGCTGGCGAGTACAGAATGGAATATTCAAAAACAATATTATCTATGGAAATAAACAATATGGTATTTCCATTGGACACAGGGATACTGATAACTATTTTGAGAATAACCGGGTATATGAAAACGGCAGTCATGGAGTGTATTTCCGGAACGAAATCAAGGAGGACGGAGGTCACAGAAATACATTTATTAATAATATTGTGGAGAATAACGGGACAATC
Organism: uncultured Bacteroidaceae bacterium; assembly: GCA_964553465.1. Taxonomy (GTDB): domain Bacteria; phylum Bacteroidota; class Bacteroidia; order Bacteroidales; genus CAZKMG01. The sequence continues at coordinate 208 of CAZKMG010000438.1, read as the reverse complement.
AGTGAATCGAGTGGATTCCGTGTAGACGGAGTGACTCACGATATTACTATCCAAAATAATGTTATTCGTTCGACCGGTAAAGGCAAACAGACCTCAGCTATTTTTATCGGTAAAAATGCATCCAATATTGTTATTAAGGATAATAAAATTTCCGGCTGCAAGGAAGTGGTAAAAGAATAAGATTATTTCTTAAACTTAAAGGATGTCT
>CAZKMG010000437.1:0-3293 GCA_964553465.1 uncultured Bacteroidaceae bacterium | reverse complement strand
AATCAATTTTTTCATCCTTATATAATTTATTTTAAGTGAGAGTTAGAGGTGCCTTATTATAAGTAAATGTACAGAAATAAATTTGTCAGAAAACATTTATTTAAATGGATTATTAATTTAAGCTATTATATTCTGCCTGATGGATCCAATATTCATTTGCAGATTTCCTAAAGGACTAATGATGGGAAAGTAAGGCGATACAAACTTGAGCCTCAAATCATTGACCTGAAAAAATATAAACAGTCGCAAATATTTCTTAGGGTTTTCATAAAACCCTTATAAGCTGAAGTTAAAAACCTCATTCTGTTTCAACAGAATCGAAATTTATTATCCAAATAAAAGACAAAATAAAATGAATTCACTGGAGAGAAGATTAATAACCCATAAACTGACATTTATACTATTAAGCTGTGTGAAATATATTAAATGGGAAAAGTATTTAAGGGAAATTAGCAAGGAAAATTAGATGTTGCACTAAGAGACCAAGTATGCAAAAAAAAGAAATAAGAAATTACTTATAACTATTTATCCGATACAATCCAAAAGTAACATAAAGGAATATCAGAAAACTAAAAACGTTATATCTTATATCGTTTCTTTAGCTTTTTTATAATCCTGGAGCTCCCTTTCATAAAGAATTGCCGCCCTCTTACTGAGTGTTTCCAATTCCTTAATTTTAGATTTAAGGATTTCGTGTTTTATACGGTTTATTTTAGGATCATCTTGAGGATCAATGTGGTCCATCTGAGCAAAAATTTCAGATGCCATCTCCCAGGCTGATTTACTTAGTACTTCCTGGATAGAGAATCCCATGGTTTCGTCATCTTTTACAACATCATGTTTATTAGCAGGAAATTCTTTAGCTTTCAAGTTAATTTGGGTCTTTTTTTGAACATCATTTATTTCTGTTCTTTTCACCATAACTTTTTTAATTAAAGCTAATAAGTTAATTCCTATCTGTAAAATTTTTCAGAGTTGAGTTTTTAATTTTTATTAACATCCCTTGTTTAATAAATTCTTTTATTTAAGAAATTATACCAAGGTTAATATTATCAACATTCCAAAATATTACCTGCGCTTTAAACTCCTGATTTTACCAGCCCGGCAGGAGTATTTTTCAGATTCTTTCTAGTTTTTACCTGTAATGTAAGAAATTCCTGGCTTCTTTTTGATGTTAAAACAAACTGAAGAAAGTTAAAGATCACAACTTTTTCATTCCGACTTCAATTGCACCCGCATCACGTTTTCCAATTGGATTCTTTCCGGTAAAATCCCTGAGGAAAGGCCCGTCAAGCTCCCATTTGTATAATTCCTCAATAGTAGTCCGGGCATCTGTAAGAGTTCCTTTTGACAGCCTCAGGAAATCTAAAGTTCCTTTAAAGAAATTTCCATCAGGACCTTTACAAATTAACAGATTGGCATTATTACTCAAGGATACAGTGGGAGAAATGGTTTTTCCGGAAGAAGAGCCATTGTTTATCATACCATCTATACAGATGTTTGTTTTTCCTGTACGATTGACTTCGGCCAGCACATGGTGCCATAAGCCATCATTTATTGCACGTTTGCTTGATTTTGAATATGCAGCTTTGCCAGAAATGATCAAGCTTAATCGGGCTTTGCCTTTCTTATCAATATCAAGCCTGTAGCCATTCCCTGTTGGTTCATATTTAGAAACAAGAACACCTCCTTTATGGCCTCTCTCAGTCCTTAAAATAACTTCAATAATGAAGTTGTTGGTAGTCATATCCACATTTGTGCATTCTTTTGCACTGGTTATTGTATGATCCAGATCACAATAGGATTGCATGCCATCGAAGTTCAGGGCTCCCTCCGTCCAGTCTTCCAGTTGACCTTTCACAAAGCTTTTAAGGGTGATCCCGTGGGCTTTAAGATTATTATGTGGTACAAGATAATATGTATTACGACTGGCGTATTCGTTTGTCATGTAAAAGTTTTCGGCCATAATAATGCTTGAGTCGGCCAGGTGTTTGTAGAAATTCCATTCACCTACATTAGCATATAGCGGAAATGATAGAAAGAATTTCACTCCACCGTCAATGGCTTCGCTTTCGGCGTTCGGACGAAAATCATTCTTGTAGGCATAAGGAAGCACAGGTTTTTTAGCTTCAATCCCAACCTGGTCAAGTTGTGGTTTATAACTGGCCAGATTCCTTTTAAAGGTAGCAAGATCAACTAGGTTTCTGTCACCCCAGAAAGATCTCTTTAATGCCTCATCGGTTATAAAACTTCCTTTGAAAGGTGTCTTGCTGAAAATGTTAAATCCATAAGATTCGAAAGTAACCTGGTCAGGTTTCAGGCTGGTTTTAAATTGATATTTCACACTGTCACCAATGTTAGCCAGATAAGCATTATGTCCGTTTGAATCCAGTTCATTGACTGCTCCGGTAGTTAGACCATATAATCGGTATCCCGTATTGTGAATGGTCATATTATAGAAACCGAGTACCGTCATAAATCCAGCCAAGCCCTTTTTCCATGAAACACCTGTGGCGATATTATTGAATGCTGAGTGTTTAAAGCTTCCATCGAAATAAAAGGCATATCCTTTTGAAGCATCATCAAAATGTCTGTATCCTAATGCATTATGTGATATATTGTTATAGCAATACACCGGTCCCCCCTGCCAGCTTTCAATTCCTCCGTAATCATTTGTTCCGATGAGTGTGTTTGAAACTTTGTTATGATGGATTAGTCCGCGAATAAATGGGAGTGAAGTAATTGTATCTCTGCCTGTCTTTCCCCAGAAAATGTTTATACCACTACCCCATGAAATATCAACTATATTACCTGCGATGTCTGCATCTATTAAATAGCCACTAATTGCCGGAATTGGGCTGGTCCATCGACTCAGGTGCCTGCCTCCGTTATCGTAAATACGATTCCTCAGGATTTTAACCTTATCAAAAAATACTCTTCCCCCACTGCTGAATGATATAGCCATATCATCAATTATCTGCATATCGTTATCAGATACTAAGATATCGTGACTAGTCAGCTCGGCCACACTGGGATTCCTTGCCGAAAGAGCACCATTAACAAAAGTGAATTTATTGTGACTTATTTCAATATTATAGCACGTACCAGAAAGGTCAACCACAGCAATTCCCTCAGCATAACGAAGACGTACCGTGTCACTTGTTGTGAAAGCGAAAGTTAACCCGCTTATTACAATATCATGTTTATCCTCTATCAGCATTAATTTATTTGTTATAGCAACTTCGATGATCGAAGTATTAGGATCTTTATCTTTATCAAGGCGAATAAAAATT
>CAZKMG010000436.1:0-3294 GCA_964553465.1 uncultured Bacteroidaceae bacterium | reverse complement strand
AGAAGAGTGAGTTATTCAGGCAAAAATATCCAGTATATATCTGTACCAATTCTAAACCTATTATGACTTTAAGTTAATATAATCACAGATTTTGTCAGAAATATTGACGTTGACTTTTTAACCGTGTGATTGAAACCATAGCGGTTCATTCATAAGACCAAAAGAAACCACCCAAAAGAAACAAAACCTCCAACCAGGGCCATTGCTCCCCAGAATCGAAACTGACGATGCTTCCACCATATATAAATTCCTGAACAAATCCATACCACAAAAGCTATACAAACCAGATCCAGTATCACCGCCCAAAACTTATCTAAGAAAAGAGCTTGTTGAAAGCCTCCTCTAGTGTGCATCCCAACCAGGAATGTATTCCACTGGAATCGTCGCTCTTCAATTAACAGCTGGTCTTCCTCTATGAAATAGGTCAATCGGATAGGTAAGATGAAGTCTTTTACTATGATGCTCATCCGGTCTGAAGTCGGACGTGAGACGAAAAAGGAATTTCTTAGTCCAAACTCGTTAAGGATCTCAGTGGCTAACTCTTGTAAATCAGCGTTTTCCGGAACAGGTCGATGATATTCCTGCTCAAACTTTATGTTCCATTGGGGTGTCCCGTCATTAAAAAACTTGTTAAAAAAGGGCCCATGGTTTAAGATCAAAGAACTGAGTCCATACATTAGAATCCATGGAATGAGTGCAAGACCCAAATACAAATGTGTGTGTTGATTAATTATTTTGAATTTCATAACTCTAATCCAAATTATATTGTTATAAGAAAGAACCCAAACAAACCGAATCCCAGCAAAAGAGCTAGCAGTCCCCATCGGCGAGTCACCTTAAATCCCCACCACATCCACAATCCTGATAACACCCAACAAATCATACCAACGATCGCCAAATCCACTGAGAATGCCCAGGTGTCATCCATGAGCTTCTCCTGATGATAGCCATGGCGATGATGAAGACCCTGTAAAAAGTTTATAGTTCCAAAGAGCTGCCGCTCAACGATTAGCTTTTCCTCAGCAGGAATATAGGTAATCCGCCTGGGTGAAACAGGATCACGGCGCAATATGATATAAATTCCCTTTTGTATATCTTGTCTAACGACATAGGTGCCCTCGATTCCGAGGTCGGCCAGAATCTGTTCACCAACCATCTGTGGTTCGATATCCTTACTGAAAGCCGCCTTATAGATCTGTTCTTTCTCCTTTTCAAACTTTACGATTGGGCGCTTGTCGCTCATAAATAATTCTTTGTGATTACGTCCGAAAACGGCAAGCGCGTACATGAGGATCCATGGGATCAGGAAAAGGGCAAGATACATGTGAATTGTACGAACAAAACTATTAAAACTCATAGGTCCTCCTATTTAGAAAAAAATGATTAATAATACTACCAGACTGAAGGAGAAGCATCAGTCCAGGTTAAATTCTGATTAATATACCTTGTTGATTTACAATTTTTATGATGATAACTCCTTGCTTGTTTAATAATTTGAACCGGTCCTTCTACTTTCCAAGTAATAATAAACTACAAATAATTACCTAATCCAAAAACGCTAAATTTAGAATTTCTTTTTGATAAATAATCAAGCTCCTGCAGGTTACTAAGAATTTCGGCCTTTTTGAATAACCATGTCAGCAAAGGTGCAAACTCTATAACCTTTGAATTCAATTGACACTTTTTTAGTTGTATATAAACTAATGAAAGTGTTATGAAATGACCATTAAACTATAAGAGTCACTAAAAGATAACTTAATTGTGAGTACATCCTGTCCATGGAATGATGCACATCATATTTAAATCCTGAAACCAAAAATCCATGCTGGCTAAAATAGTCGGTTATCTTTTTGCCAACATGGTCTTCTCTGCCCCGGGGGGCCTTTCATTATCATGTTATATATAGTTTTAATACACTCTATATTAACATAATAAGATATATATTTATAAATTAGTTTTAACCCTCGGTTATTTTCCCTTAATTCTATACCCAAGTGAAACCTGAAAAAAATTATTCTTCCAGGGATCAATATACTCTAATTCGTTTGTAACTGTTGAGAAACCCAGAACGTATCTCACAGTAATATTTACTCTGAATGGTAGATTTGCTTCAGCTCCAAAAGCCAGGCCAATATCGAAATTGTTATACCAGTCTTTTATATCAATTTTTTCATTGCTATCCATTGGATCCTGCTTGGCACTTATCAAATACCCAAGCTGCGGCCCGGCATGGATATTTATTAATTTGATCGGTTGATATCTTATTAAAAGAGGTAAATCGATATAGGTTAAGAGATCACTGGTGTTATAACTAGGATCATTCCACTTTGATCCTTTACCTGAAACCATCAATTCAGGTTGAAATGCAAACTTATCATTAAGAAAAATATTGAAATAAACACCCCCATGGAATCTCATTAAATTTTCTGTATACACATTCTCACCTTCACCTGTAGTAGTCTGTGTTGCAATATTTAGCCCGCCTTTAATACCCAATCCAGTATTAGATTGAGCAAATGAAAATGAGAATTCTGATATAATTGCCAGAGTTAAAAAAAGAATTGAGAGCTTTCTCATAATGCAAAAATTTTAGTGTTATTATAATTAACATATCTAAAATAATAAAATATAATCCCATGTCAAATAAAATAATGCAGATTTAGTCTAATTACAAATTACTTGAATTTCATCAAATAAGATACATTTTCATGGTAACAATTAAGCTTCATTTCTAATAAAACTATTGAAAGATTAAGCAATATTGGATCTATTAACAATTCACCTGGGTTGAATATTAAAATGATTACTAAATAGTTAGATCACATTTTAAATAATTTAAAAAATACATATAACCAATTCAGTGTGGGAATTAATTCATTAAAAGGATTAATTAAAAATTAAATGAAAATTTATGTCAACTGTTTTTGCAATCGTCGAATGTTCAGTTAATTATGAAAATGGTACTTCAGAAATACTTCGACCAACTTATAAGGAAATTTCTGCAAGATTTGCCTCAATAGACCATATTTCAGTAATAAATTATTTAAAAGAAAAATATCAAAATATTAGAAGGGTTGAAATCCTTGATACTTTGTATTTCAGGAGTGAGTCAGATTATAATAATTATTTAAAATCTTTAGAAAATGTAAGTGACAGGTAAGGTATAAAAAAACCGGAATGTTTATCTCAGGTCTTTCCTCTTTTATCTCAACCCAACCATCTCCCCACATCCTCACAATTTTTCCATTTTCGTAATGTTTTCTTTCAATTTTTGCCCATTTCGCAAATATCATT
>CAZKMG010000435.1:0-3312 GCA_964553465.1 uncultured Bacteroidaceae bacterium | reverse complement strand
TAGCTTTTCCAACACCCTCAGCAGATCTTTTACCGAGGGAAAATGGAATGACCGCACCCACAACAAAAAGAAAAAGTGGCATTATAATATCATAGAAGTGAAACCCAAACCATTCCGGATGTCTGAATTGTGTCGCCAGAAATTGAGAAAAACCGGTTCCCATACCTTTATTGAGGTTTACGAAAAACTGATCGGCAAGAATTATCATTAGCATATCGAATCCCCTCAGGGCATCTATTGATAATATGCGATCCGAAACTGAAGGTTGAGTATTCATGTTATTATTTGTTGTTAATCATTAAAACTAAAAAAAATCCAAATATCCTGTTTGTTATGTCTTATTAAATACATATAACTAATTAAAAGTATCTTTTTCAATGAATTTCGTAGCCTTCCCTTATTGAGTCATTCGGACCGGAAAAGTAGTATTTTTATTATTTTATTCTTCATTTTGTTCATAAAATTCTACATTCTCCTCCTCATCTTCATCTTCCCAGGAATATTTAATTCGTTCAGGACCTTCATTTCTGTAAAACAGAGCCATTAAAAATCCACTTACACCGCCTAAAAGATGAGATTCCCATGAAATATGGAAATCATATGGAAGGATACCCCAAATCATACTACCGTATAAAAATATCACCAGGAGTGAGATTGCCAGTAGATTAATATTCCATCTGATTACTCCAGAAAAGAAGAGAAAAGAAGCGAATCCATATATTAATCCAGACGCACCTATATGATATGCTTCCCGGCCACCAATCCATACAAACAATCCAGTCAAAAAATAAATCATAAAGAAAATCTTATACGAGATCTCGCGATAGAAATAAAATATTGCCAGACTTAATAAAAATACTGGAATCGAATTATCTATAAGGTGTTTAAAGTTCGCATGAATAAGCGGAGCTGAAATTATTCCAACCAGCCCATTAAGTTTTCCCGGATAGATACCAAACCGGGCAAAGTCTGACGATAGGCTAAATTCAATAAATTTAATAAACCAGATAATAAACAGAAAGAAGCAAGGAAAAATCAAAGCATGAATGAATTTTTTCTTTTCAATTAATGTCTCTGCCGGGATTTCCTTTTTCCACTTTTTTTTTCTTCCTCTTTTTCCCATTAATCTGGAATTATTAGAAAAATGAATACTGCTAGAAATACTGAAAAATAATTATTGTTGACCCTGGATATATTTTACTGATATTGTTAGCAAATCTATAAAATTAATTCACTCATTCATCTCATACCCGGAAATCTATATCTTGCCACAAATAATAATCAATATTCAAATTCTATCTGACGATTTTTTCAATAGATATTATATATGTTTTTAACGAAACATTTTGACGCTCATGCTATTTTTATCTCTTTGATAATTTTGAAATGATCCAGTTTTTGAACAAAATTTAATGAATGGTGTTTTAATGGAACTCATAAAAATAATTGTAAGGGGATAAATACTTTATTAACATATTTTTCAGGCTGACATGGCCGGTAGAAAATTTCCTGATTTAATAATTATTAGTTCCTAATAACGAATAACCTGGTGGAAAAATCATAAGCTAAACTATGGTTCAGATTACTTTTTTATTAATCAAATATTTAATTAATTTTACTTAGCTTTTTAATCGCAAATCAAATCAATGGATTCATTTTATTATTAACTTTTAACTCAACAATTATGAAAAAGATTTTTTCTTTATTTGTTTTGGTATGTATTTTAGTTCCTTTTGCCAAAGCACAGGATAACTATTTTAAAAAGGACGATTTGGTAGTAAATCTTGGAATAGGCCTTGGATCTGCTCTATATTCAGGTTCATATTATAAGAGTTCCATTCCTCCAGTATCTATTTCTATTGAAAAAGGAATAGTAGATAATGTTCTTGAAAAAGGAGTTATCGGGATAGGGGGGTACCTGGGATACTCTGCTTATAAATGGGAATATACTTATGCTGCTGATAGTTATGGATGGAAATATAGTAACATCATTATTGGAGCCAGGGGAAATTTCCATTATCCTTTCCTTGATAAACTCGATACCTATGCGGGAGTATTGATAGGATATAATATTGTATCAACCAAAGAATTTGGAGTTGACCTAGGAGGTTATAATTATTCAGCATCATCAGGTGGAATCATCTGGTCAGGTTATGTTGGTGGGAGATATTATTTCTCTGATAAATTTGCTGCAATGCTTGAGTTAGGAGCAGGTATTACTTATTTAAATCTCGGGATAGCCATAATGCTCTAATAAAGGTTATTTTTTATGCAAAACAGCACCATTTTCCGGTGCTGTTTTTTTATCCTTGATATATTAGTATTTGTATTTTCATAAATACAATAAGTTTGTTTTTGTCAAAGAATTAATCAAAGTAAACAAAATAAATCAAAATATTTATTCACAAAAAAAATGCCCTCTATTTGATCACTCGTTTTTTTTTGATTTTTAATATCAATTACTGCACATCCTTTTTGTTGCAGGTATGCTTTTAATAGTTAAAATATTTTAATCATTCATAAAAAAACAAATCGTGGGTAGAATAATTCTATTATCTTCCATTGCAACCTGCAAACCTTCGCTTTTCGTGATAATTTAATATTTCCACAACTTGCTAATATCAATAAATTGCTTTATGATAATGCAATATGAATGATGTCAGTCTAGATCTTTGGCCTTAATTTCCTAACCTGAGCACCAGCTTGCCATAGCTCAGATTCCCGAAGTTCTTTCAACTCTTTTTCAAGCTTGTCCCTATAATTTGGGCCTCCTGTAGATTCCAGTACTCTTACGCATTCTTCACCGGTTTTTACCCTCCTGTAAAGCTCATTAAAAACGGGCATCACAGCTTCTTTGAATTTAGGTCTCCAATCAAGGGCCCCTCTTTGAGCTGTAGCACTGCAGTTAGAATACATCCAATCCATTCCGTTTTCATCAACTAAACGAATCAGGCTCTGTGTAAGTTCTTCAACAGTTTCGTTAAAAGCTTCACTGGGCGAATGTCCATTTGCCCTCAGAACCTGGTACTGAGCATCCATGATACCAGCAAGGGCTCCCATAAGAACTCCCCTTTCACCTGTAAGATCGCTGAAAACTTCTTTCTCGAATGTAGTAGGAAAAAGATAACCGGATCCAACTGCAATACCAAGGGCAATAGTTCTTTGCTCAGCTTTACCTGTAGCATCCTGGAATACTGCGAAACTCGAATTAATTCCCTGTCCGGCTAAAAAATTCCTTCTAACACTGGTCCCTGAACCTTTAGGTGCAACCAGTATCACATCAATATCTTTCGGTGGTATTACACCTGTATG
>CAZKMG010000434.1:0-3313 GCA_964553465.1 uncultured Bacteroidaceae bacterium | reverse complement strand
TAATCAGAAACCTCCTGTTTTTAGAACTACTCTTGCATTAAGAAAAGGGGTGATTTACAGGCTTAGTTTATGCAATGGCACTAACTCCGAAGGACAGGCTGTGTTGCATCTGTATGATGATACTGTCCTATTGTTAAGCACTTATTATCCGCAAACAGGAAAAGAATACCGGGCTGTTAGTTTCGAATGTAAAAAATCCGGGGCATATACTATTGTAATTAGTTTCAAAGAGGGGAAAGAGGGAGAAGCAATTGGAATTCTTTCCTACGTAAATAAATAGTATTATAATCGATTTTTAGAACCATTCTACCATCTCATGAATTCGTAGTACTATCACTCCCAGAATTATTAGGGATAATAAAATTTTATTTGTCCAGCTTTTTTTACTGGTGATAAAATAATTTGTTATTAAATATGAAACCGGGACCGAGATTATATATGTCAAACCGGTATCATATCCTGATAAAAACATAAAAATAACTGTAGTGATAACAAATAACCAGAAGAGGAGTAGAAAATAGTTTCTGATGTAAATCTTTTTATATTGAAATACTTTTAAGATATAAATACTGCTGATCAATACTATCAATGTTGTATACAGAGCGAAAATCATATATTCAAGTTTCATATTTAGTACAGGAAATCCAATATATAGTTGATTTTTTAAAGTGACAAGGAAGGCCCCCATATTTTGATCAGAAAGAAAGATCCATGAAAAATAAAAAGCATATGGAGTTAGCATTCCAAGAACAGGATAAAGATATTCCCTCCATAAAAATGGTCTGAGTATTATATTTGAAATCCATACGAATACTATAAAATAAACCAAAGGTCCATAAAACAATGTTCCCAGGCCAATCACCAAGCCTGCATTAAATAATTTATAAGTATTCGGTTCCGCCTGGTGCGTACTAAAAAGGATTCTAAGTGCCAGAACTAAAAAAAGAGACGAAATTAAAACACCGCTTAAATGATAAAGTTCAGGTAAATATCCTGTTAACAGTATATAAAAAAGAGCAGGCAGAAACGTTCGGTGTTGAATCAGAATGAATCGAACATTTATCCGAACCAGTAAAAAACTCTGTATAAGTATCAATAGAAAAGCAATAATTTTAGAGAAAAGAATATGATCATGAAATAATTTAAAGATTACTTGATACAAAGGCATTTGAGAATCGATCTTTTCAATATTGAAATTTCCCGTCGACAAAAATGACGGTAGCCACATAAACAAAGCAACAATAAAAATGATTATTGCTATGAAGGTTTTGTCACCAGTAATTTTACGGTATAACATTTTAAATCTGGGAAAAAAACTATTTAAATCACATTGAGGTTAATTCATTTCTGCTGATTATAAAATTAGCGCCACAGCTTATTTGCATTTAATCTTTATATCTCTAAATAACTTTATTCTAAAGATCAAAGCCAATATCTCTCCTGAAATACATTCCCTCAAATTCAATTTTCTCAATATTTGCATAAGATTTCTCCAGGGCTTGTTTCATGTTCTGCCCATAAGAACTTACTGCAAGAACTCTTCCGCCTGTCGATAATAATTTTCCACCATCTGCTTTTGATCCGGCTTGAAAGATAATACTCCCCTTCACTTTTTCAGTTCCTTTAATAATTTTCCCCTTTTGATAATCTCCAGGATAACCCTTTGATGCAAGGATTATGGTACAGACACTACGTGGATCAACCTCCAAAATATTATCTGCCAGCTCTCCGCTAGCTGCTGCCTTAAGTATTTCTAAAAGATCAGATTTTATCCTTGGGATAACCACTTCTGCTTCGGGATCACCCATACGAACATTATATTCAATCACATAAGGTTCATCCTTTACTTTCATCAATCCTATAAAGATAAATCCACAATAATGTATCCCTTCAGCCTTTAGGCCTTCAATTGTTGGGATGATGATCTTGTTTTCAACCTTATCCATGAAAGATTTATCAGCAAAAGGCACAGGAGATACGGCTCCCATACCTCCGGTATTTAAACCGGTATCCCCCATCCCTATCCTTTTATAGTCCTTGGCTTCAGGTAAGATTAAATAATCCCTACCGTCGCTGAGGATGAAAACTGATAATTCAATCCCGGAAAGGAACTCCTCAATTACTACTTTTGAACTGGCACTACCGAATTTTCCCTCAAGCATATTTCCTAATTCTGCTTTTGCTTCTTTAAGATTATTAAGGATAATAACCCCTTTACCAGCAGCCAATCCATCGGCTTTAAGCACGTAGGGCGGATTTAAGGATTCCAGAAATTCTTGTCCTTCGATCAATGTTTCTTTGGTAAAACATTTATATTGTGCTGTAGGAATATGATATTTAACCATGAATTCTTTTGCAAAATCTTTACTGCCTTCGAGTAATGCTCCCTTTCTACCCGGACCGATAACCAAAATATGCTGAAGTTGAGTATCTGATAGAAAGAAATCACGAATTCCTGCCACCAGGGGAGCCTCAGGGCCGACAACTACCAGGCTGATATCATGTTTTAGCACGACCTCCTTTACGGCCTGAAAATCTTCGTGGTTCAAAGACAGGTTTGTGCCACATTGCTCAGTTCCTGCATTTCCCGGAGCAATAAACAATTTATCAAGTAAGGGACTCTTAGAGATCTTCCATGCCAGAGCATGCTCGCGACCTCCAGAACCGAGAATAAGGACATTCATGGACATTTTATTTTATCTACGAAGATAAAAAAAAGGGGTGGAACAGTCCGTATTTTTGTGAAAAGATGTTATAAGGAACAGTAGATTATTCCAGGTTCAACAGAGATGAAGGAACTTTATTATGCTTTAAAAGGATTTGGCATTAAAAGAACTTATCATATGCCATTTTGTTTTTTTATTTCGAGTCTATCTGCGTCCTCCCTCTTCATTGGTATCGCAAGCATTTCATAACCTTCATTATACAGGTCATCCAGCACCCTGGGTAGTGCATAGTAGAGGTTTTTACGGGCTTTTGCGGAATCATGAAATACAATTATGGATCCTGATCGGGTATACTTTTTAACATTTCTTATTATTGTCTCCCCTTTAACTCTCCTGTTATAATCATAACTCAGGACATCCCACATTATTATTTTATACTTTTTTATTATTTCGGTTACCTGATTATGAAGAATTCTGCCGTAAGGAGGCCTGAAAAGGTCTGAATCAATCAGCCTGCCTGCTAATTCAATATCGTCGAAATATTGTTGATTTTTTGTACCATATCCCCTAAGGTGACTATAAGAGTGGTTTCCTACCGAATGCCCTCCCTGAAGAATCCGTTTATAAATTTCGGGATTATGATCGAC
>CAZKMG010000433.1:0-3330 GCA_964553465.1 uncultured Bacteroidaceae bacterium | reverse complement strand
TGGAATCTCCGTCATATTCTTTCATTTTGCTGTAAAGGGGTTGACGGTTTCCTGCAATTGAACGACCAATCACAGTAGCATGAGTTGTAAAAACACAAGCGACCTGAGGGAATTCCATCCTTAGATACAATAATCCAGCTCCAGTCATCCATTCATGAAACTGTGCAATGATCCTATCATGCGAGGAAAGATGATACCGGGTATAGCTTTCTATTGCTTTGGCCGAAGCATAACCAAAAAGACTTGGTTCAATATAATCCCATTGCCCGGTGATAGAATCAAGTTTATAAGCTTCCCAAAACCGGCTGAAAATTTCATCTTTATTGGCAATAAATGATGTAAAATCAACCAGGATAACTAGGGGACTACCCTGAATTTTCCACCTGCCAACCCTGACTCGCAATCCTTCGGATGCTGCTTTTTGTTTCCATCCTGCAAGGAGATGTTGATCTTCGCTGAATTCTGGATGTTCTCCACTTTCTCTCCAGACATCAGGGCCGATAAGGATATACTTATCACCACAGTCTTTTAATAATGAAAGCGCTTTAGTAGAGATTACCGTATAAATTCCACCTACTTTATTACATATTTCCCAGCTGACTTCAAAAATATAGTTTGGACTTAGTTGCTTATTTGTCATAAACACATCAATATGATTAATAATCTATTTTGTTTTCAAAGACCGTCCTGCAGTATTATTAATCAATGGCTTGGTCTTTTTAGGATATTTTTTTTTGTCCTTTTATTTCATTTTTATTTTTAGATAAGGTACTTGTTTTCTTTACACCAACTTTTTTTATAGTAGAAGTTTTTCGGACCTTTGAATCCCCGGAAATTCCAGTAATGCCAGCACTTTCTTTGAGTGTTAGATTTTCTGTTTCATACTTACGAATAATTGTATTTTTTTCCTCAATAATTTTACTCAACTTGCTCAACTCCTCATTTATATCACCTGATAGGACTGCATTTATCCTAATTTCAAAATCACTAAGGATATTCATATAGTTGATAAAAGCATCATATGGACTGTTAAAAGGACTGAAATAAGAATGTACTTCACCATCGGAAAAAAATTTGGTCGACATATAATATAAATGATCGCTGCACCGTAAGTATTGAAAATCCTTATTAAGTAATGGATCTTCTATTTTTTTAATCTTTTCATAAAGCTCAAATAATTTTGAAAATGCTTGTTGTTGAAGTTCATTGCCCAGCCAGGCTGTAAGATCCCGCTCTTCATCTGCCCATGAAATGGGATTTGGTACTTGAACTGCTGCAACAGGTTGTAAATGATCCGAAGCTTCTGAAGGTGTACTGAATGAAATTTTTGAATTTTTAAACACCGCATCAGGTAGCATCTTCAGAAATTCAAAAATTCCTGTTTCTGCCCATTGATGTTCACCAAAAGTTTCATAATCCATGAATATATTAATAATCTCTTCATTTTTATCCAGTACTTTAAGCCATGACACATATTTTTCGGTAGTTAGGGGATATTCATTCCATGATTTGTTTGAAAATCTGAAAGCAATATCATCACTAAGTTTAAAATTTCTCAACAAAACTTTTAATCTGGGATTAATAGCATTATAATATAAATAATTGGGACTTTTCCATCCCAGTATATGCTTAGCCCCCTCTGTCAACATCGCTTTATAACCCATATCTGCAACTATGGCACCTATTGCATCTGAGTAAATCAGTTCAGTATTTCTGAAAACAAGTGGTTCATAGTTAAATCTATCTCTAATTTTATTGTGATGTTTTTTAACTTGTTCTTTAAATTCTTCAGGATTATTTAAGAATGCAAGGCTATGTGAGTAAGTTTCAGCTAAAAATTCAACACATCCTGTTTCAGCTAAACCTTTGAAGCTATCAAGAACTTCTGGAGCATACAATTCGAATTGATCAAGAGCAATACCTGTAATTGAAAACGCAAGTTTGAATCTACCTTCATGTTTCTTAATCAGATCCAGAATTATATTATTAGCAGGAATGTAACATCTGTCAGCCACTTTTCGCATAACACTTTCATTCAAATAATCATCATAATAATAATGATCATTTCCTATGTCGAAAAACCGGTATCTTTTTAGCCGGAGAGGCTGGTGAATTTGGAAATATAAACATATAGTTTTCATAATACAAAGATTTCAAACCAGACCTATTTTTGCAAGGATTTATACACATGATATACTTTTTGAGCTACCTTTTCCCATTTCATGGTCTCAACTTCAACTTTACCCAACCTTTTGAACATATCGGAAAGAGCACTATAATTTAAGAAACCAAATATTGCATCGGCCATTGCGTCAATATCCCAAAAATCAACTTTAATTGCATATTGTAATATTTCCGATACTCCTGACTGATGAGAAATAATAACAGGAACATTTGATTGCATTGCTTCCAATGGTGAAATTCCAAAAGGCTCTGAAACTGAGGGCATTACATATACATCACTGATCGAAAACATCCTGTAAACATCATCTCCTTTAAGAAATCCGGTAAAATAGAATCTGTCTGCAATTTTAAGTGAAGCTGCCCTTACAATCATACGATTAAGCAATTCACCGCTTCCAGCCATAACAAACCTGGCATTGTCCATTTTCTGAAGTACTTTATATGCAGCTTCTATAAAATATTCCGGGCCCTTCTGAAGAGTTACTCGTCCAAGAAAAGTGACTATTTTGTAATTATAATTCCGTTCCAGCTGTAATTTTTCTACATCTGCCAAATGCTCGACCGCATTATGCACGGTGATTATCTTATCAGGATCAATCCCATAATTATTAATTATTGTATTTCTTGTCAGATTCGAAACAGAAATGATCTTATCAGCTGCCCGCATTCCTTTAAGTTCAATTTCAAATACATCAGGATTTACATTCCCCCCGCTTCGATCAAAATCAGTAGCATGAACATGGATAATGAGTGGTTTACCGGAAATTTTTTTTGCTGCAATACCTGCCGGAAAAGTAAGCCAGTCGTGCGCATGTATAACATCAAAATCATTACTCTCGGCCAAAACTGAGGAAACTATAGCATAATTTGCGATCTCCTGAAACAAATTCCCACCATAAGTTCCAGAAAATGGTATCTTCCCCCTAAAACTTGTTTGGACATAGGTCTTACCTTCGATAAGAGCATCTCCAATTGCATTCTGATATTCCTTTGGGTCAGTATATGGAATAATCTTTGAACTGATCTCAATATATTCGATTTCTCTTAAAAATCCTTCAAAGTTTATGAGCCGCTTACTTACTTCAACATCATTTGCACCTATAATCTGCGCCGCGCTTTGATCTTCATCTCCAAATGCTTTTGGTA
>CAZKMG010000432.1:0-3376 GCA_964553465.1 uncultured Bacteroidaceae bacterium | reverse complement strand
TCCGCTGATTAAAGAAAAGAACTTGCTTCTAAAAATTTTGTCAGAAATGAATTTACTTTTAAGGGAGAACATGTTCTCTTGACACAGGGATTCCTTGCTTCAACAAACAATAACCAAACTACTACACTTGGCCGTGAAGGCTCAGATTATACTGCAGCTATTCTAGCTTTCCTGCTGGATGCTGAGAGGGTGGTAATCTGGAAGGATGTTCCGGGAGTTCTGAATGCAGATCCAAAATGGTTTGACGACACAATATTGCTCGGGCAATTGTCATACAAGGATACCATTGAGCTGGCATATTACGGAGTAGGAGTTATCCATCCAAAAACCATCCAACCTTTGAAAAATAAAAATATAAACTTATATGTTAAATCATTTATTCATCCTGACGATCCGGGAACATTAATCAGCAATCAGAATTACGAAAAAATCGTACCATCCTTTATTTTCAAAATGGATCAGGTTCTTCTTAGTATCTCCTCAAAAGATTTCTCATTTATTGCAGAGGAAAATCTTGAGTTAATTCTTGGCGCATTTGCACGGAACGGATTACGTATAAATCTTATGCAGAATTCCGCGATCAGTTTCCAGGTTTGCGTAAATAACGATAGACCAAGGTTAACCGCTGTTGAAAGCGAACTTGAAGATCATTTTAAAATTTCGTTGGAGAACAGCCTTGAGCTGATTACTATCAGGTATTATGATGAAGAAACCATTGCAAGAGTGCTGATTAATAAGGATAAAATTCTCGAACAGAGGTCAAAGACAACCATCCAGATGGTTGTGAAAGATCTCGGGTAGCAGTGAACGTAAAATGCAGAATACTATAAATGAAAAAGATTGACAGGCTTATCGGAGTTTCAAAAAACATAATTACCGATTGCTCTTTGGAGAATGGTGGTATTGTTGCTGCAAATGCTTCAAAGAATTACTTTCCTTCAGTTGCTAAAAACTACTTTTATGTATGGCCGCGCGATGCCTCTTATGCTTGTATGGCTTCAGATTTGATTGGAATTAACCATGTCCAGGAAGGCTTCTTTAATTGGTGTTACACACGTGCTGAAAATTTTAAATCAACAGGATTATTTTATGAAAAGTATTATCCTAATGGATTAAAAGCCATGTATAGATTTCAGCCAGATCAAACAGGAATTTTCCTGCTAGCTATATGGCATTATTTAAAAAAGAACAATTTGCAAAGAAATTCATTACAATATCTCGAATTAATTCAAATAGCAGCGAATGGGATATGCAATTTATGGAAAAAGGACAGTTTCACTATCATAACGAATGATCTTTGGGAAGAAAGATTATGCTTTCCTGACTTGCATGAAAATTTTTCATATTCCTTAGCCTCATGTATTAAAGGGCTTCAATGTGCAAACGAAATAATCCCAAATGAAAAATGGATTAAGGTGGCCAAAGAAATGAAGACCTGTCTCGATAAGCATTATATTGATTTCTTTATAAGGTCATATGGTAAGATAGTAGATAAACGAATAGACAGTTCAATACTTGGTTTAGTCTATCCATTTGAAATATATGATGCTAATGACATCAGGTTAATATCTACTATAAATAAGATGGAGAAAAATTTATCCATAAATGGAGGAATTCACAGGTATGAAAACGATGAATATGATGGCTGGATAAGTGAAGGAGTAACAAGAAAAAAAGGAGCTGGTGCTTGGCCTTTACTAAACTTTTGGCTGTCAATTTATTATAAAAAGAGAGGGGATGTGGATAAAGCAAAACAATATTATTTCTGGGTTTTGGATAGAATTAAAGATAATGGCTATATCCCCGAACAGATTTTTGAAAATGATATTCAGGTATCAGTTTCCCCTTTGCTTTGGTCTCATGTAATGTTTATTTTAGCATCCAAAGAGTTAGATTACTTATAATATGCTGTTTGATTATATTTTGCAAATAATTTTTTATTGAATCCCTGCGAGCACATTACTCTCCGCCTAAGGCGGATCGTGAGAATAGTTCCTCGTAGCTCTGCTGCGGGGTTAGCGAGCAATAAAAATAAAAAAATCCTTAACGGGATCGATGATTACGCGCTTCGCTCGTGAGAGAAGTTCCTCGAAGCTTGCTTCGAGGAGAATCAATTTGCATTCGATAGAAGTATATTAAATAAATTACGCTTTGTGCGATTGAAATAATGTAATTAACAGGCTTTGTGTTCATTGTGTTTTTTCATTGGGAACATTGTGGTAAAAATATTTAACCACAAAGGCCACCACAGAGTTCACAAAAACCTTCATATATGTTTATAAATCAATATATTAAATTTTCAAAATTTGTAAATAGATTTGGATTTGTTTTAATTGCACAACGCGTTAAATAAATTATTACTTTCAGCATTTTATATCTATCGTGTCTCAAAAATGAATTGTTACCTCCCATGATCAGAAAAATCAAAGCCCCGGCATTCCACTGGCAGATACTAATAGCATTGGTTTTTGCAGTTATATTTGGCACTTACTTTCCAGGGCAGGTAAAATATATTAGCTGGATGGGAACCATTTTCCTGCGTGCCCTCCAGATGATCATCGTACCTTTGGTGATCAGTTCAATTATCTCTGGGGTCACAAATATCGGGAATGCTGAAAACCTCGGACGCCTGGGGCTAAAAACCATTGTTTATTATTTTTCAACCAGCATACTGGCAATACTCACCGGATTAATGATGGTTAATCTTATACGACCAGGTGTTGGCGTGGATCTAAATCTCACACAAGAAGCTGAACTGGACGTAATTCAGCATTCTTTCCGCGATACGTTGATCCAAATTATACCAGACAATATCTTTTCATCAATGACCCAGAATAGTGCATTATTGTCGGTTATCTTCTTCGCACTTATATTTGGCTTTTTCATCACTAAGGTATCACAGAAACCCCGTGAACTGTTAACAGACACTTTCAACGCGGTTTTTGATGTGATGATGAAAGTAACATTGTTCATAATTCGTTTTACACCTTTCGGGATTTTCGGATTGGTAGCTGAAAAAATATCTCAGCAGGACAACCTGGTCGATCTTATACAGAGCATGGGGACGTACATGCTTGTTGTAATGGGCGGACTGGCTATTCATTCACTCATTACCCTGCCGCTTATTATCCGCTTTATAGGGAAAGTTAATCCTCTGAAGCACTTTCATGCAATGAGGGCCGCTCTCCTAACCGCCTTTTCAACTTCCTCTTCCAACGCTACCCTTCCTTTAACGATCCAGTCGGTGGAAGAAAATGATGGTGTCTCTAATAAGATCTCCAGTTTCGTCCTACCTCTTGGGGCAACCATAAACATGGATGGTACTGCACTTTACGAATGTGTTGCTGTGATGTTCATTGCACAGGCATATGGTTTT
>CAZKMG010000431.1:2216-3379 GCA_964553465.1 uncultured Bacteroidaceae bacterium | reverse complement strand
TGAAAACAGAACTTTTGTTGAGTATAAAAACCTTTCCCCATACCTGATTGATGCTTTAATATCCACTGAAGACATCAGGTTTTACAAACACTCAGGAATTGATGCCAGAGGTCTTGGGAGGGTATTATTCAGAACGATTCTTGCAAGGCAAAATACCGGTGGGGGAAGTACAATAACTCAGCAACTTGCAAAAAATCTATTTAACCGGGAAATAAAAGGGAATAATTTTATAACCAGAAATATTTATCTGGTAATAACAAAATTTAAGGAATGGCATACAGCTGTGAGGCTGGAAAAGTATTATACTAAAAATGAGATACTTGTTATGTATCTCAATACTGTGACTTTTGGTCATGAAACATTCGGGATAAAATCGGCATCCCGGGTATTTTTCGATTCTACACCTGATTCTTTAAAACTTGAACAGGCGGCTGTAATGATTGGTCTACTTAAGGCGCAAACGTATTACAGTCCGGTTTTGAATCCCGAAAATTCACTTAAAAGGAGAAACGTAGTCCTTAATCAGATGTTTAAATATGGATTTATTACACGGGAAGTATTGGATTCTGTAAAAAACATCCCCATTGAACTAAATTATGGAATTGAGAGTCATGATGTAGGTCTTGCAACCCATTTCAGATCATATCTCAGCAGGCAGATGACTAGGAAGAAGCCGGTTAAAGAGGACTATTATTCCTATGAAAGTTATATTGAAGATTCAATACAATGGGATAAAAATCCATTATATGGTTGGTGCAATAAAAACTTTAAACCAGACGGGTCCCCATATGATATTTACAGAGACGGTCTTAAAATCTATTCTACCTTGAATTATACCATGCAAAAATACGCTGAAGAAGCTGTTAACGAGCATCTTGGGAAAACTCTTCAGAAGGAATTCTTTGCAGAAAAGAAAGGCCGGAGGGGGGCTCCTTTTTCATCGGATCTTACTAAAAAGGAGATTGATAATATCATGTATACTTCGATCAGAAGAACGGAGAGATATGATAAATTAAGGATCAAAGGTATCGAGCAGGATTCTATCATGAAAATATTTAATACTCCTAGGAATATGATGATATTTACATGGAACGGAGAGAGGGACACTGTTTTGACTCCAATAGATTCGGTAAGGTATTATAAATATTTCCTCCGGGCTGGGT
>CAZKMG010000431.1:0-2206 GCA_964553465.1 uncultured Bacteroidaceae bacterium | reverse complement strand
CCAGGGGAAAAGGCAAGTAGGATCAACCGTTAAGCCGTTTTTATATACACTTGCAATGCAGGAAGGAGACAGACCTTGTGATATGGTACCAAATGTAGAAATTACATTCCCGGTTAGGATTAACGGGCGAGATACGACATGGTCACCAAGAAACTCTGGCAATTTTGATATGGAAGGGAAGTGGGTAACCCTTAAATGGGGATTGGCACATTCTGTAAATTATATTTCCGCATACCTTATAAAGAAGTATAATCCCCAGTCAGTCATTGATATCATGCGTAAAATGGGAGTCACCAGCAAGGTGGATCCTGTTCCTTCGGTAATATACGGGACTTCTGATATTAGTCTAAAAGAAATGGTTGCTGCTTTTAATACATTTACAAATAAAGGAGTTTATATTGAGCCTGAGTATGTTTCAAGGATAGAAGATAAAAATGGAAATGAGCTGGCCAGCTTTCATCCTCAGCAAGTGGAGGCAATTAGTGAAAATACAGCATACCTTATGGTTAAATTACTACAGGGAGTTGTAAACAGAGGAACAGCCCAGCGGTTAAGGTGGTTTTTCAATTTTAACGGGGAAATGGGAGGTAAGACAGGTACCACTCAGAATCAATCGGATGGATGGTACATCGGTATTACGCCAAAACTGACTGCAGGCGTTTGGGTCGGGGCAGAAGACAGGTCTGTTCATTTTGATGCTTTGAGTCAGGGAGCCGGAGGTTACACGGCTTTACCGATCTGGGGATATTTTTTTCAGAAAGTATATGCAGATACCAGCTTGCATATAAGCCAGGCTGAAACTTTCAAAGCCCCGCCAGATTTCAACGTACAGCTTAATTGTCCGGATTTTGAGGGTGATGTTAGGGACCCAAATGCAATTTTGCCTTATAATAATGCTGACTATAATGAGTTTTGATATCCCGGAATTGCCTCTATAAGCATCCGAGTGTATTCTGAAGAAGGGGATTGGAAAATTTTTCCAGAAGTTTCGATTTCTTCAATTTTTCCAGCTTTCATTACTACAATTCGATCCGCCATATATTTTACGACAGAGAGATCATGTGAGATGAAAATATAAGTCAATCCAAACGACGCCTTTAAATCGTTCAACACGTTTAAAACCTGGGCCTGAACTGAAACATCCAGTGCTGAAACTGATTCATCCAGAATCAGGAATTCAGGTTCAGGCATAAGACTCCTGGCAATACTGATGCGCTGTCTTTCTCCACCGGAGAATTCATGGGGATATTTAAACATATCTGTTTCAGAAAGCCCAACTTTGATAAGCCTTTCCGAAATTCTACTCATTCTTTGATTAGCTGTCAACTTCGGATGATGCACCCTGATGACTTCAGAAAGCATTTCAAGAACAGTTTGACGGGGATTAAGGGAAGAATAAGGATCCTGAAAGACAACCTGTACTGATTTTCTGAAAGCCATAAGTTCTTTTCCTTTTAATGTATTGATGTTTTTACCTTTAAAAAGTATCTCCCCTTCGTTATTCTGGATAAGTCTGAGAATAGTCTTTCCAATAGTTGTCTTTCCGCAGCCCGATTCACCAACAAGACCGAGGGTTTCTCCCTTGAATACATCAAAGCTGATCTTTTTAACTGCTGTCATGATTTTTTTCCCGGTTGAAAAAATTCCTCCCGGAAGATTGTAATTTACAGTAAGATTTTTTATGGTTAGGATTGGCAAATCCTTATAGGATATTTCAGGCTGGCTTTGACGTTCTTCCTGGAATATATCCATTTTCCCTTCCTCAAAATCCTTGATTGTTAGAAGTCTTTGAGGTTTTTGGTTGATTGGCGGCTGACAGGCAATTAATGCTTTAGTATAGGATGCTATCGGGTTACTAAACAGTTGATTTATAGGACCTTGTTCAACAATTTTACCATTACGCATAACGATTACATCTGAAGCGATTTCCCTGATCAGCCTGAGATCATGGGATATAAAAAGTATGGAAATTTCACGATTATTGCTTAAGTTTTTTAAAAGATCAATAATACTTTTCTGAACGGTCACATCCAGGGCCGTAGTTGGCTCGTCTGCAATGATTATTTCAGGATTTGCACATAGTGCAATTGCGATCATCAGCCGTTGCCTTTGGCCTCCTGATAGTTGGTGCGGATAGGCATTAAATATTTTATCAGGATTAGTGAGCTGAACTTCTCTAAAAAGAGATAGAACTTGATGATAAACC
>CAZKMG010000430.1:0-3412 GCA_964553465.1 uncultured Bacteroidaceae bacterium | reverse complement strand
CAAGAATGTAAAGCCAAAATCAGGAGGGAGTAATACTGGAAATTTCAGAAAAAATAGGAAATAAGGATAATTATTACAATTTATATAAGAAATGTTACAACCTAAAAAGACAAAATACAGAAGGGCACAAAAGGGGCGTATGAAGGGTAATGCACAAAGAGGTGCTCAACTTGCCTTCGGTTCTTTTGGAATAAAAGCCTTAGAAGAAGCATGGCTTACCGGCCGACAAATTGAAGCAGCCCGTCAGGCTGTGACACGTTATATGAAAAGAGAAGGACAGATTTGGATTAGGGTTTTCCCGGATAAACCAATCACGAAAAAACCAGCAGAAGTCAGGATGGGTAAAGGGAAAGGTGCACCTGAAGGATTCGTGGCTCCCATTACACCTGGCAGAATAATTATTGAAGCTGAAGGAGTTCCCTTTGAAATTGCTAAAGAAGCATTACGTTTAGCCGCTCAGAAATTACCGGTGACCACAAGATTTGTTGTTAGACATGATTATGAACATATAGATATTAAAAAATAATTCAGATGAAGACTTCTGAAATTAAAGAGTTAAGCAATAAAGAACTTGTAGAAAGAATTGATTCTGAAAAAGAATTACTGGTGCGTTTGAAATTGAACCACGCAGTTTCTCCTCTTGATAATCCTATGAAGATTAAGGTTTCAAGAAGGAATGTTGCTAGGATGAAAACCGAACTCTGGAGAAGGAAATTAAATGAAAATTCCAAAAGTTAATATCCCAAATGGAGACAAAAAGAAATTTACGAAGAGAAAGAATAGGAGTTGTGGTCAGTAATAAGATGGAGAAGTCCATAACTATTGCTGTAAAAACAAAAGCAAAACATCCGATTTATGGTAAGTTTGTCAACAAAACTTCAACATTCATGGCTCATGATGAAAAAAATGAATGTAATATTGGTGACACTGTAAAAATAATGGAAACCAGGCCATTAAGCAAAAATAAAAACTGGAGATTAGTTGAAATTATTGAAAGAGTTAAGTAAACATGATACAGCAAGAAAGCAGGCTTACAGTAGCCGATAATAGCGGTGCAAAGGAAGTACTTTGTATTCGTGTTCTCGGAGGCACAAACAGACGTTATGCTTCAATAGGTGATAAAATAGTTGTCACCGTGAAGAGTGCTGTTCCGGCAGGGGAGGTAAAAAAGGGTACTGTCAGCAAGGCAGTTATAGTTCGTACTAAAAAAGAAGTCAGACGTCCTGATGGATCTTATATTCGCTTTGATGACAATGCTGTGGTTTTGCTAAATAATCTCGACGAGATGCGAGGAACCAGAATATTCGGGCCAGTTGCCAGAGAATTGAGAGACAAATACATGAAAATTGTTTCACTTGCTCCAGAGGTAATATAAAAATAAATAAATATTCCAGATGCAAAGGAAATTTCATATTAAAAAGGGTGATTTAGTAATCATAAACAGCGGAGAAAATAAAGGTCAGCAAGGCCGTGTCCTTGAAGTTTTTAATAACAAGGAAAAAGCAATAGTTGAAGGTGTGAATATGATATCAAAACATACTAAACCCAATGCTAAAAGTCCTCAGGGAGGTATAATCAGGAAGGAAGCTCCTGTTCATATTTCAAATATGAATCTGGTTGATCCGTCTTCAGGCAAAGCCACCCGGATTGGGAGGAGAATTAATGATAAAAATAAATTAGTGAGATTCGCAAAAAAATCAGGAGAGGAAATTAAGTAATGAAATACCTAACTACATTCAGAAAAAAATACCATGAAGAAGTTGCTCCTGCCTTAATGCAGAAGTTTAATTACTCAAGCCCGATGCAGGTTCCCAGACTGGTTAAGATATGCATCAATTCCGGTGTAGGGGCTGCTATTGCTGATAAAAAACTCATTGAGGTTGCACAAGAAGAACTTTCTTTAATTACTGGTCAAAAAGCTGTTCAAACATATTCTTCAAAGGACATCTCGAATTTCAAACTCAGAAAAGGGATGCCAATTGGGTTAAGGGTTACATTGCGTAGGGATAAGATGTATGAATTTATGGAAAGGCTTATTAATGTGGCACTTCCACGTATACGCGATTTTAATGGAGTAAGTAATAAATTGGATGGTCATGGTAACTATACACTGGGTATTACTGAGCAAATTATTTTTCCTGAAATAGATATTGATAAGATAAATAAAATAATGGGTCTTGAAATAACATTTGTCACAACTGCCAGGACAGATGAAGAAGGATTTGCTCTTCTTAAAGAATTTGGATTACCTTTTAAACGATAAAAATATTTTATATGGCTAAAGAATCAATGAAAGCTCGCGAAGTAAAGCGTAAGAGATTGGTTGATAAGTATTCTGGTAAAAGGGCTGCTTTAAAGGCGGCAGGTGATTATGTTGGGCTGAGCAGGTTACCAAGAAACTCAAATTCGATCAGATTACACAACAGGTGTAAAATTACCGGCAGACCAAAAGGCTATATGAGGCAGTTCGGTGTTAGCAGGATACAATTTAGGGAAATGGCATCTGCCGGATTCATACCTGGTGTAAAGAAAGCAAGCTGGTAAAATTTAAATAATATGCACAAGAAAGAAAATAAATTATAAAGAGATGACAGATCCAATTGCAGATTATCTTACCCGAATCAGAAACGCGGTGATGGCAAAGCACAGGCTTGTTGAAATACCTGCATCCAGTATAAAAAAAGATATTACCAAACTTCTTTTTGAAAAAGGGTATATTCTGAACTATAAATTTGAAGAGGGACTGACTCCACAGGGAATAATTAAAATTGCCTTAAAATATAATCCTGAAACCAAGACTTCCGCAATTAAAGGAATCCGTCGAATTAGCAAGCCAGGTTTAAGGAAATACTCTGGGATACATTCATTGCCAAGGGTCCTTAACGGGATGGGAGTAGCAATTATTTCAACTTCACAAGGTGTCATGACTGATAAGGAAGCACGCAAGCTTAATATTGGAGGTGAAGTTTTATGTTATATTTATTAAAATATATGTAATGTCAAGGATTGGAATTTTACCGATAGAAATACCTGAAGGCGTTACCATAACAGTTGGTGAAGATAATCTTGTTATCGTAAATGGGCCTAAAGGAACACTGCAACAAAAAGTTGACAGGGATATTAAAATAGTGGTTGAAAACAATGAAATAATTGTCAAAAGGCCTACTGAGCAGAAGAGACACAAATCAATGCATGGGCTCTATCGCTCATTGATTTACAATATGGTTTATGGGGTGTCAAAGGGCTATCGTATACAACAGGAACTTGTTGGTGTCGGATATAGAGCGGAATCAAAAGGGCAAATACTGGAGCTAAGTCTGGGATATTCACATGATATTCATATTCTTCTCCCTCCAGAAATCAAAGTGGATGCAAAAACTGAACGTCGAAGTAACCCGATTATTACGCTGGA
>CAZKMG010000429.1:0-3423 GCA_964553465.1 uncultured Bacteroidaceae bacterium | reverse complement strand
GAAAGGTTCACTTAACTTTATCAGGTGCAATAGTCTTTGGTGATGTTGTTACTGTAGCTTACACTAAACCTTCTAGTAATTTTTTGCAGACTCCTGCAGGCGGAGCAGCTGTTAGTATAAGTGCTAAACCAGTGACAAATAATTGCGCCCTGGTTCTCCCAATATATCAAAGTTCGGTTATTCAAAATGCTAGCCCTACCATATTAGAAATGACATATGATTTAAGCCTGGCTAATATTATACCTGCAACTTCATCTTTTAATGTGAGAGTTAATTCATTATCCAGGGCTGTAAATTCAGTCGCTATTGTTGGAGGTAAGGTTCAACTGACGTTAGCAAGTGCAATTGTTTATGGTGATGTTGTTACCGTAGCTTATACAAAACCTGCAGGTAATTATTTACAAACTCCTGCTGGTGGAGGAGCCGTGAGTATAAATGCTAAACCAGTAACAAATAATTGTATCTCAGTACTTCCTGTTTATCAAAGTTCAGTTGTTCAAGATGCTACTCCTACTTTATTAGAAATGACTTATAGTTTGAGTCTGACTAATATAGTGCCTGCTACCTCTGCATTTACTGTACAGGTTAATTCAGTAAACAGGAATGTCAATGCAGTTGCTATTGTCGGAGGGAGGGTTCGCTTAACTTTAGCAAGTGCGGTTGTCTATGGTGATGTTGTAACTGTAAGGTATACAAAACCTGCAAGTAATTTCTTACAGACTTCTTCAGGTGGAGCAGCCGCAAGCATTACTGCCCAGTTCGTTACCAATAACTGTATCTCAGTTCTACCAATTTATCAAAGTTCAGTTGTTCAAGATGCTACCCCTACTTTATTAGAAATGACTTATAGTTTAAGCCTGGCTAATATTATTCCTGCTACCTCTGCATTTACTGTGCAGGTTAATTCAGTAAACAGGACTGTAAGTTCAGTTGTAATTACCGGCAACAAGGTAAGATTGACTTTGTCAAGTGCAGTTGTATATGGTAATGTTGTAACTGTAAGCTATACGAAACCTGCAAATAATTTTTTACAGACCTCTTCAGCCGAAGCAGCTGTGAACATAAGTGTTAAACCAGTCACAAATAATTGTCTTGCTGTTCTCCCAATTTATCAAAGTTCGGTTGTTGAAAATGCTAGCCCAACCATATTAGAGATGACTTATGATTTAAGTCTGGCCAATATTATACCTGTTACTTCCGCTTTTAATGTCAGGGTAAATTCTGTGAGCAGGACGGTTAATTCAGTTGTAATTATTGGCAATAAGGTAAGATTGACTTTATCAAGTGCAATAGTCTATGGTGATGTTGTCACTGTAGCTTATACAAAACCTGTAAGTAATTTTTTACAGACTTCTTCGGGCGGAGCAGCAGTAAGCATTAGTGCTAAACCAGTCACAAATAATTGTACTGTAGCTCTCCCAATTTATCAAAGTTCGGTTGTTCAAAATGCTACTCCTGCTTTGATAGAAATGACTTATAGTTTAAATCTTGCAAATATTAATCCTGCTAGTTCTGCATTTAATGTTCTGGTTAATTCTGTGAGCAGGACAATTAATTCAGTTGTAATAATTGGCAATAAGGTTAGATTGACTTTAACAAGTGCTATTGTCTATGGTGACGCTGTAACTGTAGCTTATACTAAACCTGCAAGTAATTTTTTACAAACTCCAGCAGGTGGAGCAGCAGTAAGTATTACTGCTAAACCAGTCACAAATAATTGTCTCTCAATTGTACCAATATATCAAAGCTCGGTTGTCCAAAATGCTACTCCTACTTTCTTAGAAATGACTTATAATTTGAGTCTGGCAAATTTAGTACCTGTTACTTCCGCTTTTAATGTCAGAGTTAATTCTGTTACCAGGGGTGTCAATTCAGTAGCTATAGTCGGAGGGAAGGTTCGCTTAACTTTGGAAAGTGCTATTATTTATGGTGATATTATATCTGTTTCCTATACAAAACCTGCAACAAATCCTCTGCAAACTATATCAGGCGGAACAGCATCAAGCTTGGTTGCTCAGGCTGTTACTAATAATGTTGCTTTGGTGGTTGTAAATATTCCACCCGTTCTGTTAGTTGATTCCCCGGAAAGTAGTTATTCGGGTTTTATTGGTGAAATAGATGCATCAAAAAGTTATGATGAAAATAATGATAATCTGACCTATCTATGGGTCCCTCCAGATAATGTATCCATTTCCTCAACATATAATTCAATGATTCAATTTCTATCTCCTTTGGTTAACGAGAATAAGATCATCGAATTTTCAGTAACTGTTTCCGACGGAAAATCCTCTCAGAGTCAAATCATTCCAATTACTATTTTACCATATAAACCGGAATTATCAGTTGCGAAAATTAAAAATGTTGAATCAAGTAATTATGAAGCGTCTAATTATCCTGAGAATATTATCGATAACGACCTTGAAACTAAATGGTCATCAGATGGGATGGATCAGGAGCTGACCTTTTCATTATCAAAACCTTTCAGCATAAATCATGTTGGAATAAATTTCCCATCAGGAATAGATAGAACCTCATATTTTGACATTTATGCTTCACAAGATTCTGTGACATGGGACAATATTTTAATCAATGCATTTTCCTGCAATTTTTCAGGTGACTTTCAGGTATTTGTTTTTCCAGAATCCAAAACAACCACGGACTACTTATTTATCAAATTAGTGGGGAAAGGGAATTCGCTGGATTCCTGGAATAACTTTTCTGAATTCAAAATATTTGGCACCCCGCGCGCTGACGAGATACAAATGGCAATTTTTCCAAATCCTGCAAAGGATAATATTAATATTTCAATAGAATATCCAAATATTACTCCGGATAATGACCCTATCCTTTTTCCTCGCATTCTTAAAATCTATAATAATTCCGGAGTACAAATTGTGGAGCATTTTATAGAAAGTGAAAATAATAATATTCAACTTCCAATAGATCTAAGATCAGGGATTTATATTGTTCATTTGATGTCGAATGGCTTGACATTATCAGTCCAAAAACTGATAGTGATTGAATAATATATTATATCAATATCATTATATCCTTTGTGAGGGTTCCAAAAACCAGACACCATGACCCTATTTAGTCGGTGAGGTTAAACTAATATACATAACTAAATAACAAGTATTAGACTCAGGTTTTAAATAGTTCATTTATAACAACTTAAGGTTATATAAAACAATAGATACCTTAAAATCTTAAAAGAATTAAGATAAACAATACCTTTAGTTTTTCCCGGTTAACTTTTTGATAAGCTTTACCTCTTCATCTTTATACGGTGTACCATCTTTACGAAAAATATCATGGAACCAGAGAGCCGGCTCTGAACCATCCTTATGGGTTGTATCGTCCCAGGCATAAATAGTGTTGGTTTTTCCGGCTACGAGACCCCAGTTTATGGCAGAGACATTTTCC
>CAZKMG010000428.1:0-3427 GCA_964553465.1 uncultured Bacteroidaceae bacterium | reverse complement strand
AAAAAGATTAGATACAATCATTATTTAGGAAAGTTAACAGGAAATATTTGTTGATAATTAAAAACCTGAGGTGATCTTTGGATGGGCCCGGTATTAAATGGGCCATGAATTGAACTTGTAGCTTTACCACTCATTATGGTATCCAAATGATAACATTCAGGCAATATTCCTTCAATGGTTACATTTAACAAACATTTAATATTATCAAAATCAGCTTGAATTTTAACTTGCTTTGAGTGCGTGTCCAATTTAAAGAAGTTTTGCCACCCAGCAAGGTTTTGAAGGATTGAAGGTTCGGGATACATTAAAATAAATGAACAATTATCATCTGATACATCATAAACATTTCCATCGATTATATTATTCCATTGCTTTGCCAGATATATTCGATTCGGACAATTGTAAAAAATATTATTTACTACTTTATTGACAAAACACAAACCTGTTCTTCCCTCCCATTTCCGCATAGATTGAACCGTGTTTAAGCATACTGCATAAAACTGTACTTTCCCGAACATATTATGAGAAATAATTAAACTGTCATTACAATCTGCACGGATCCCTGAACCATGAACATAAGGAGGTTTCCATGTGTTTGGAATGATATCACTGCGAATATCCCAAAGGATATTATGATCGATCAAATTCTGGCCAAAGTCCATTTCCATATAAATACCGGCAGTCAATGTTTGGATATCAGCAAGAATATTATTGACTATCCTGCAATCCCTGGCACTGCAATCAAACCAGATTCCTCCCGCGTGTGTGATATGCCGAATAATATTATTACGAATAAGTATATTCTTGCTCAAGTGAAATTTAATGGCCGCACACTCGAACATCCGTTCCAGATCTAAATTTCCAATCTGCTCAATCAGGTTATTTTCGATCAATGTATAATCAGCACCACCAGCACCTGCAATTCCGCAAATACCTGTTTCCCGGATGATATTATTACGAATGATATGATGTCCGTTGATTTCCTGGCTTGCAGCATCCCAGCTTTGTGAGCCAATATCAAGACCACAAGCATTAATCCATTGGATCCTGTTTTTTTCAATAATCCAGTGGTGTCCTCTCATAGTACTCACAGCAGCTCTTTGAGGGACAGGTAATCCGTCCGCTGCCTGCTCAAAAGTAAAACCACTCACTCGTACATAGCCAAAACCAAAATCCCTGGGAGCAAAAATCTGTTCCCGTGTAGTTATCTCGACCAGACTGGTTGAAATATTCATTTCTTTGGGTAGATTCAGATGAAGCCTTAATCCCGGGTCCTCCACCCAAAAGGAATTCACATTTTTTGAAAGTTCATTTATTGCATAAACCTGTTTTAAAGGTCTTCCATCAATGTATACTGCCCCCCGAAATAACATGGCTCGTTTCATCCATACCACATCTCCGGTTTGTCCATATTGTGTTATATAGTGATATGCGTCACGCGCCAAAAAAGGATTATAGGCCTTAAAAAATTCCTCTGGAATATCCGCCATCCATATAGTCACTCCGGTATCAGCCTCCCTTAATTTCCAACCTGTACTCTGACGAAGTTTTGGCTTCCAGATTTCTGAACCTTTAATAACAACTCTTTCACCTTCTGCTGCTTCATAGGCAATCATTTTATCAGCTGCCTTGCCTCCCCTGGCCGGATGAACACATTCCCTGTAAACCCCTTCATGTACAATAACCTTCTCACCCGGTTGCAATAATAGTGCAGCGGCATTAATCGTCTTAAGAGGTTTATCAATGGTGCCGGGATTTTCGTCCGATGCATGAAGGTTTTTCTGATCCACATGTAATACTTTTGAGTATTTTGTCATATCATCCCAAAATGGGAAAACCCGACCTGATGGAAGTAAGGAGATTTCTTCAGAAGCGGAGGCATTTGTTACATTATCTATTATTATATGATTCCTTAGTAAATTATTCGCCCTGATGACAAATTCGGGTGTAATGATAAAAAAAAGTAAAAGAATGGTGAATAACCTGGAATTACCTATCCAGCCTATGGATTGTAGTTTAAAACGTTTCATATCGGGTTATTATTTCGGTAAAAGACATTGTAAAAGTCAAATAATCTTTCTCATTTTATTGAATCTGTAGCCTTCCCTAAAAGTAGGACAGTTTAAAATTAGACAAATTCGTTAAATTTAAACTGTTTTAATTATGAAAATGACACGATTTACAGAGACACAAATCCTTAAGATTTTAAAAGAATTTGATGCAGGCAGAGAGACAAAGGATCTTTGCCGGGAGCACGGTATTTCAAGAGCTACTTTTTATAATTGGAAAAAACGTTATGGTGGGATGGATGCTTCCCAGCTAAAAAGACTAAAGGAACTTGAAGATGAGAACAAGCGTTTAAAGCGCATGTATGCCGATTTAAGTTTGGATCACGAACTTTTAAAAGAAGTCCTCGAAAAAAAGTTTTAAAGCCTTGTGAGCGAAGAGAGGTCACTAATTATTTGATTGAGACCAAAGGAACGAGTACTCATAGGGCTTGCCGAGTTACAGGACTTACTCGTTCCATTTGGTATTACACCAGTAAGAAAGATGACCATCAGGTGATCAATAAACTTAATGAGTTAGCCATTGAACTTCCTCATCGAGGTTTTGATGTTTATTATGGAAGAATAAGGCAAGAAGGCTTTCCCTGGAATCGTAAACGTGTATTGCGGATATATCGACTGATGAAGCTGACCATGCGTCGTAAAAGAAAGAAAAGACTGCCTTCAAGGATAAAAGAGCCCTTGCTAATCCCAAAAAGGTTAAATGAAACATGGTCTATGGATTTTATGTGTGACACATTAGAAAACGGAAGAAAATACAGAGTATTAAATGTAATCGATGATTATAACCGGGAAGCATTAATAATTAAACCTCAGATGATATTTCCAGGTGAATTTGTAGTAAATGCTTTAATTGATCTGGTTTTTTATCGAGGTAAACCATCTCAAATCCGTGTTGATAATGGTCCGGAATTTATATCAAAAGCATTTGTAAAATGGTGTGATGACAATGGAATAAGGATAATCCATATTCAACCTGGAAAACCGGTTCAAAATGCCTTAATCGAGCGTTTTAATCGATTATACCGGGAGGATGTACTTGATGCTTATATTTTTGAAGAAATTCATCAGGTGAGAGAGATCTCTAAAGACTGGCAGGAAGATTATAACAACAATCATCCTCATGGATCTCTGGGTGGAAAATCACCAACACAATATGCAAAACCAGAAAAAGAAGAGTGTTTAATAGAAGAAAAAATATCAAAAAAGTCTAAATTAGCTATGTCCTAAGAATGGTAAGTCTACATATCATGTATAAGAATAATATATGTACGCATATAATTAAATATAATCTTGATTTCATTTAAAATATGTAAACAGAATTGAATTGGAATTAATGGCTGAACATTATTTTAAATAAA
>CAZKMG010000427.1:0-3428 GCA_964553465.1 uncultured Bacteroidaceae bacterium | reverse complement strand
AAGGTTAATTGAAGATAAAAATAAAAAACTCTCTCAAAAAATTGATAAAATTTCCCAGGAATTAAATCCACTTCAGGAGTCAAAAGATAAGCTCACTGAGACGAACAAGGGGAAAAAAGATGATGAAATTCCTCAGGTTAACAAGGATCAGATCAGTGATCTTGAAAAGCAAATCACGGTCCTTAATGACCGTAAAAAAGAAGTTCTCACTGAGTACGGAAGGAAAAATAAGCTGGTTAAGCAACTTATTGATCTTGCACTGCTGTCAAATAATATGCTTAAAGGTGAAGACCTGGCAAAATTTGTCAGACGCAGTGTAGAACTTATTAAATAATTACTTTACAAGGTGTTTAATTAAGATCGGATTAGCCTGCAAAAATTCATTATATTCTAACCCGGTTTTTACCCGAATATTAATCAAATTATTCGAGTTACATCAAAATTTTCATTTTTAACTCAACAGATAAGTCCTATTGATTATAATAAAAGTATTATTCTTGTTGAAAATGATGACTTTATTTAATAATTAATTAATGATTTTCATCATAAATTAATTATCATTTTTAAAAGTTAATCCTGAAAAACCATTCACATTTTATTAATAATTGGAAAGTTTATAAATTGCAAATAATAATTTTCCTGATAAATACAATAAAATACATTTGAAATGCTTAAAAGAATAATGCTGAAAACCATAACCGGGCTGGTAATTTTATTATTAATTTTCTCATGTGGAACCTCTGAAAACGATAATGATCAGGTAAAGGGGATTATTCCGAAACCAGAGATGATGGTGATGATGAGAGGATATTTTAAATCATCGGATATTCTCCGGATTAATTATACCGATCCCCTCATTTTACCAGTTTTAAATACGTTTAAAGAACAGCTTCGTGGGAAAGTCGAAGTAGTCATTTCAGATAAAGAGAAAGGTAATCTTGTAATATTAATGGATAGTATTGGGAATAAAGGAGAAGAATCTTATGCACTGAACGTTGAAAGAAAAAAAATCATTCTCAGGTCTGGTTCATTAGCCGGGATTTATTATGGATTACAGACGATCAGGCAACTCATCACTTTTAACCAGGTTAATAATAAACTAAAAATACAATGCTGTTCAATATTAGATTCTCCACGTTTTGCGTGGCGTGGTGTTATGATCGATGAATCACGTCATTTTTTTGGGATGGATAAGATTAAGCAACTTCTGGATATCATGTCCATGCATAAACTAAATGTTTTTCACTGGCACCTGACAGATAGTCCGGGTTGGAGAATCGAAATAAAAAAATATCCAAAATTAACCTCAGTGGGAGGAAAGGGTAATTATAGTGATCCGGAGGCCAAAGTCGCTTTTTATACTCAGGAAGAAATAAAAGAGATAGTCAGGTACGCCTCAGACCGGTTTGTTGAAGTAATTCCAGAAATTGATATGCCGGGTCACGCTACAGCTGCGAATCGAGCATACCCGGAATATAGCGGAGGGGGATCAGAAAGATATCCGGATTTTACTTTCAATCCAGGGAATGAAGGAACATACTTATATCTTACCAATATAATTAAGGAAGTGGCGGGATTATTTCCATCAAAATATATCCATACTGGAGGAGATGAAGTTAATTATGGCAACCAGCATTGGTCGGATATTCCTGAAGTTAAAAAGTTAATGAAAAATAAAAATTTATTAGATCTGAAAGCCGTGGAAGCTTATTTTAATAAACGAATAAGTGACTCGATTTTAGCACTGAATAAAAAGGTTATTGGTTGGGATGAAATTGTTGATACAGGATTGGATCCACTTACTTCGGTTGCAATGTGGTGGAGACATGATAAACAGGATCAATTATTTAAAGCACTTGTAAATAATTATCATGTAGTGTTATGTCCTCGTATCCCATTGTATTTCGATTTTGTTCAATATGAAACACATAAGGACGGACGTAAGTGGAGAAATATTTTCTGTCCTCTTGAAATGGTTTATCAATTTCCAGTTGATACACTTTCCGGATTCGAAAAATATTATCATCAGATATTAGGAATTCAAGCGAACCTTTGGACAGAGCGTATTCAAAACGAAGACAGATTCGATTTTATGTTATATCCTAGGTTATCAGCTTTAGCCGAAGCTGCATGGTCTATAAAAGAGAATAAATTATATTCAGACTTTCTGGAGCGATTGAAGCCAATGCTGTCTTATTATGACGATTTAAATATAAAATATTTTAATCCCTTCAGCCCGGATCAAACTCCTGAGCCAAAATCATTTATAAAAATCGAATGATATTTAAAATAGTTCTCTAACCTCCTTTTTTAAAAATTCAAGAGCTGAATAAACAGGTGAAATTTTCAGTTGCATTGCATTTTCCAACAGACTTTTACTTAAATTCATGCTTTTTGCATCAGCTTTAAAATCCATTGCCGATTCATTAACCATCTTAATCATACTATTTTTGGCAGCCTTAACCATTTCCCAAGCACTTGAGCTTATATATGTTTGCTGTGCTAGATTATGTTCATATTCGGAACGGATAGTATTCAATAATTCATTTTGCAGTTGATAAACAGTAAAGTCTGATCTGCTTATTCTCATAACAAGTGAATCCGGTGAAATTCTCTCAAGAAAAAGTACAAGTCTTTCATAAGCCTGCAATCTGAGTGGCAAAATACTTTCTTTATAATTCAACCTCAGTTCAAATTTGCGACGTTTTTCCTCATTATTAAAAAAGATCCTGAGCATTACGAAAGCTGTAATTAAAACCACAACAGAGGGCAGGATGTACTTAAGAATTTCTAGTAAATCGTTCATGTTTATAATTTTTTTAAACTTATTTCACTAAATATGTAATATATTATTTTCAAAACAAGTATTTTTGAATTAAAGAACAACTACCTAATTATTAACCAAAATTACAATATATGGCAAATGTTTCAAAAAGATTAGCAAGTTTATCTGCATCACAAACTATTGCAATGAATCAAAAAAGTAATGATCTGAAATCTCAGGGTATTGATGTAATTAACCTGAGTGTAGGTGAACCTGACTTTCCGACTCCAGATCATATTAAAAAAGCTGCGAAGGATGCAGTAGATGCAAACTATTCGTTTTACGCTCCTGTTGCTGGTTACCCAGATCTAAAGCAAGCTATAGTTAAAAAATTTAAAGTTGAGAACAATCTGGATTATACCCCGGAACAAATTGCAGTTTCAAATGGTGCCAAGCATTGTCTTGCTAATGTTGTTTTATCCATTATTGATACGGGTGATGAAGTCATCGTGCCTGCGCCTTATTGGGTTAGTTATATTGAACAAGTAAAGCTTGCAGAAGGAGTGAATGGTATAATAGAAACAGGGATTGAGGATGATTTCAAGGTAAGGCCGGCAAATATTGAAGCAGCCATAACCCCGATGACTAAAGCTTTAATGATTTG
>CAZKMG010000426.1:0-3438 GCA_964553465.1 uncultured Bacteroidaceae bacterium | reverse complement strand
TGTTCAGGGTTCACATTTCCGCATGAATGACATTCACTCTCATTCCAATTCGCATGATGAATTTTCGATTTAAAATAAATAATGGAATCTACAGGATTTCCATTATAGATTAAATAACCTCCTGTATCCAAGATCAAGAGTTTATCAAACATCTTAAATATTTCCGAGGATGGTTGATGAATTACAACAAATACTAATTTTCCTTTTAAGGAGAGTTCTTTTATAAGGTCCAGAATATTTTCACTATCTCGGCTTGAGAGTCCTGAGGTGGGCTCATCCAGGAAGAGTACCGCAGGTTCGCGAATAAGTTCCAATGCTATATTCAGCCTTTTTCTCTGACCGCCGCTTATCTTTTTATTCAAGGGAGATCCAACCTGAATATCTTTTGTTTCAAAGAGACCAAGGTTTTTTAAAACTCTATCAACGGAATTGATTAATTGTTCTTCTGAGTAATTGTCAAAGCATAACTTTGCATTATAATATAAATTCTGAAATACTGTAAGTTCTTCAATTAATAAATCGTCTTGGGAAACATGCCCAATAATCCCTTCAATCTTAAATTTTTCTTTGTGTATGTCAATACCATTAATTTGAACTGAACCTTTAGTTGGGGATACTGATCCGTTTAAAACATTTAATAATGTTGATTTCCCTGTACCGCTTGCTCCCATAATGCCAACCAGACTCCCTGAATGCTCAGTAAAATTGATGTCATGAAGTCCGATTTTCCCGTTCTTAAACTTATACTCAACATTTTTTACTTCAAAATTAATTTTGGATTTAATACGGTCTTCTGCAAAACGACTTACAATATCGCTATAATAAATGGGTTTTATCTGTTGGTTTCTAATTGATGAACCATAGTTAAATGCGTAAACTTTCTCCCGCTCAAGCATTTGCCCATTCATATATATTTCATTAACACCCATATATCGGATGAAATACAAGTTGGAAGATCGGATATTTAACACCCAAATCTGACCTAAGAGGGATTCAATTTGTAAATGTTTTGTAACAATTTTTTGGAATGCTTGATCCTCTTTCTCGTCCATTACTAAAACATCCGCATCTTCAGGAATCTTTTCAAAAGTCAACAGTACAAAATCTCTCATCCTTTTAAATTCTTCCTTTGGAATATTAAAAGTCTCTGCAACCGTTATAATGAATTCCATTTCCTGATCCGAAATTTCAGTGACGTCAGATTTAACAAATTCAAGAAGCTGCAAAAGGACAATTATTTTTTGTGGTTGAGCTAATTCTTCATTTATCTCAGTACAAATTTTTAATACTTTAACAGAACTTGCAGAAATAATTCGACGGCGCTGATCAGTTTCTTTTTGTTTTTCCTGATATAAAGAATAGAATTGATCAAACACTTTCAGATATTCTTCGACGAGTTCCCTATTTAACTGCCTATTCAGAAATGACTGTACAACAGTCCTCCTTTCTTGCAAATTGCTTTCTGGCCTTGCGATAATGGCAAAAAGCTGCATAAGTGCTTTTAAAATCTGTTCACTCATAAAGAGAGAATTTTATAGAAATGTGTAGCTTGGTCGTCCAAATGATGGCATAAAATATCCATCACTAAATATAATAATAATTCAAATAATTGTCGAAAATTAATAATAACGTGGTTTATTTTTAACTATTAGAGCTGATAGCATTCATTTAATTTCATTTTGATTGTAACAATGAACATCCTTAATGACAACATGACATATTCTTTTTAAAAATAATTAATGGCAGCAGATTTGATAATATCTCCATATATATAAAGAAAAGAATTATGAATTATAATAGTTTAACCATAAAATCACAGGATGTCTTACAAAACGCATTTACAATAGCTGCAGGATACTCGCATCAGGCTGTTGAAAATGGTCATCTAATGAAATCTATATTGGAGAATGCTGAAGATATAATTGAATACTTTTTTGGCAAATATGAAATTAAAAAATCATTATTTACCCAGAATCTTGATGGGATTATTAATGCTTACGCCAGGGTAAGTGGTGGAGATCAATACCTTTCAAAAGGTGTTACAAGAACTTTCACCAAGGCAGAATTGTTAGCCAAGGAAATGGGAGATCAGTTTGTTTCTGTCGAACATATTATTTTGGGAATGCTTTCATCCAGGGATGATGTCTCTGAGCTGCTTGCAAAAAATGGGATGAATGAAAAAAATCTGAAAGAGATAATTAAAGAATTAAGAAGAGGGGCAAAAGTTGATTCCCAATCTGCTGAAGAAACATATAACGCTCTTTCAAAGTACGCATTAAATCTGAATGAAATGGCACGGCAAGGAAAACTCGATCCGGTTATTGGCCGGGATGATGAGATTAGAAGATTGCTTCAAATTTTAAGCCGGCGTACTAAAAATAATCCTATTTTAATTGGAGAACCAGGGGTTGGAAAAACTGCTATTGCTGAAGGTCTGGCGCATAGAATAGTGGATGGAGATGTTCCGGAAAACCTCAAAGATAAAAAAGTGTTTTCGCTTGACATGGGAGCCCTCATTGCAGGTGCGAAATACAAAGGTGAGTTTGAAGAAAGATTAAAATCCGTGGTTAAAGAAGTGATATCATCTGAAGGAGAGATTGTTATGTTCATTGATGAGATTCATACACTTGTAGGTGCAGGAAAATCAGATGGAGCTATGGATGCTGCTAATATCCTTAAGCCTGCACTTGCAAGAGGAGAACTTAGAGCAATCGGAGCAACCACGTTAAATGAGTATCAAAAATATTTTGAAAAAGATAAAGCCCTGGAACGCAGGTTCCAGATTGTAATGGTGGATGAACCTGATAATCTTAGTGCTATATCGATCCTTCGAGGATTAAAGGAAAAATATGAAAATCATCATAAAGTTCGTATCCGGGATGAGGCTATTATTGCTGCAGTTGAACTATCCAACAGGTATATAACGGAAAGATTTTTACCGGATAAGGCCATTGACCTGATTGATGAAGCGGCTTCCAGACTAAGATTGGAAATGAACAGTATCCCTGAAGAAATTGACGAAATCGAACGTAAGATCAAGCAATTTGAGATTGAAAAAGAAGCTCTGAAAAGGGATGGGGAATCTGGAAGATTAAAAGAAATAAGCAATCAAATTGCTAATCTTTCTGATGCAAGAAATACTTTACGAGCTAAATGGGAAACGGAGAAAAGTTTGATCTCATCCATTCAGCAGGAAAAGGAATTAATAGAAGAATATAAATTCCAGGCTCATGAAGCAGAACGAAATGGTGAATATGGTAAAGTAGCCGAGATTAGATATGGAAAAATCAAAGATTCAGAAGCTAAAATTGAATCCTTAAATAAAGAACTTATTGTTCAACAATCAGATTCTCCTATGATCAAAGAGGAGGTTGGTGAGGAGGATATAGCTGAAATTGTATCGAAATGGACGGGGATTCCTGTAGCTAAAATGCTTCA
>CAZKMG010000425.1:0-3452 GCA_964553465.1 uncultured Bacteroidaceae bacterium | reverse complement strand
GACTGCAAATGAACTAAACATTTCTTCAAACAAATATTTTTTACTAATAATGATATTATCTACTTTGATAGTAGCACCTTGTTTTGGTATTGGAAGTTCGATTTTTGGACATAAAATATTACAAAATACTGGTAAAGAAATCATCTTATTCGGAAAATTCGAGGCTGTTATAATTGCTTTTGTATCAGCCAGTCTGCTGCTATTTGCCTCAATAGCAAAAGGAATTCCAACTTCCTTGGTACAACTTAATGTTGGAGCAATTCTTGGAATTGGAGTTGCAAAATTGGGAGTCAAGAATATTTTCAAAAAAACAGAAGTCAGGAGATTCTTTGTAATGTGGCTTATTGCGCCAATCATTGCATTTTCATTATCATTCTTATTAATCTTTATAGCCGGTAAATTTGGGTACCTGTAAAATTACAACATGTAATCGTATTGGCTGCCACACCATGTATAACTGATAATCAGAACTATAACCACCAAAATAAAATGAAGGCAAAAAAACTTCTAATAAATATCTTATTGCACTTTGTGATTGCCTTTGTAACTACAGTAATTGTTACCTTGCTATGGAATTTGTTTATCGATAAAAGAGGTGCTGTTGTTGACTGGAAAACCGCATTTCTTTTTGCGATAATATTTCCAATTGTAATGAATGCTTCAAGAAGGATAGATAATTAAACGATAGCGCGAAAAATAAAGTACACTTATTTTAGGTAGTGACAAAATTCAGATTTCATCGTATTTAGATATATCAACCAAAATACAAGAATTATGAAAAGAAAACTGGATCAACAGCTGCTTGATGCAATGCATAAAAATCCTATATACTGGAAAGGCCCATTTTATTATAATCCTAAAGATCCCCGATTAATTGTCCCAAAATTTAATTCCTTTCTTGGAAGCACATTTAATTTTGCAAGTCCTTATGCATTTATTACAGTGATTGCATTAATTGCAATAATTCTTGTCTTTACAATATTTTAAGGAATTTTATATTTAGAAATATTTTAACTTTGTTTTAAAATCACATCATTCGAATAGTCAGGAGTAAGTTTCAGTGCATAAAATAATTATTCCTATTTAATGGTAATCTGATACAATTTTTGACGTAAAAGGTTAATTTTCAGGTATTAATGATATAAATGAATCATTTATAAAAATACTTATTTAAAATCAACCTAATAATTCCAATTATGAAATTAATACAGCTAATACTTTCAATTCTGATGGTTCATATGGTAATAAACGGTCAAACGAATAATTTGAATTCAATCTTGAAACCTGAGAGATATAAAACGCAGGTAATGAATGCAGTGTTTACTTCTGAGATGACTGTAAAACTTATGAATGATATTGATAATATCC
Organism: uncultured Bacteroidaceae bacterium; assembly: GCA_964553465.1. Taxonomy (GTDB): domain Bacteria; phylum Bacteroidota; class Bacteroidia; order Bacteroidales; genus CAZKMG01. The sequence goes on along the minus strand of CAZKMG010000425.1, from coordinate 2,084 downwards.
CGGATAATGCATTATCGGAATTTTCATATACAGGTTATAAACCTCAGAACCCGATATTTATTGTTGACGGAATAGAAATGAATACTGCTTTAGTAAACAAGATCAATATTAAAGAAATACAGAAAGTTACTGTATATAAGGGAACTTCTGCTACAAATATATTCGGAACCAAAGGAGCCAATGGTGTAATTATAATTAAAACTAAAAAGAAAGCAGGAAATCAAGTCGGTAGTCCATCAGAAGGTGATCGTCTTTCACCAAAACGAAAAAACCTACCTCCGGACTTATAGAACTCTTCATATCTTTTACCTGTATATAAAATAACTGTGTTGTTTGTCCTACTTTCCGCAAATCTCAACCCCAATCTCCCAAATGTCTCATCTAATTGTATATCAATTACATATATATTACTACAGTCCATTTAAGGTCATTTTTAGCACCATAAAAACACTTTCAATGCACCTTTTGTATCTACCATTAACGACAAATAAAAATGACTTAAATTGATTATATTCAGACTTTTATGGTATTTGTTGTGAGTTTACAATACTATAAAAGTTTATAAATCAGCATTATAATTTGCAACATTGAAACCTGGGACTTTGGGGGTAGACTAAAATAAAATTGTTTTACATATAGCAAAGGTTTAAATTTGATAGGGCTAGCCCTTATGTTAAATTATTAACATTGTCGTTAAATAAAAATAAACTTGAAGTTTTATCATCCGAACAGCCTGAATCTTCCAACTTTTTGTTCCCGACAAACGATGGGTACTTGTTAGATTCAGAACGTGTTGGCAATTACGAATGGTGGTACTTCGATTGTATCGATATCCAAAATAATTGCATGTTAAAGATCGTGGTTCATTTAGGAACTGATCCGCTGCGAAAAAAATTTTTTCCTACACTGGCAATCACAATAAAAACTCCTGAAGCTACCAGGACAATCGAAAACAGATATAATTTAAATGAATTCCATGCCGATAAAAACCGGTGCGATCTGCGATTAAGACAGGATTGTCATATCTATTCAGACAGTGATAATTCAGGATATTATCATATTGATATAAATATTTCTGAATTTCGTGCGTCTTTGATATTTAAACAAACTGTTCCCGTTTGGGTACCTCCAGTACATAAAATAAAAGCTTTAAAAGGCAATCGGCATAGCGAATTTTTCTGGAATGTTCTACAGCCAAGGTCGGCTGTTAATGGAAGCTTTGAATATAACAATAATAGTTATACTTTAAATGATGCAATTGGCTATCATGATCATAATTACTGGCAACTAAATTCAACACAAGGGCTCTTCATCGATGAGGTTATCACCAAGTGGTACTGGGGAAAATGTGTGGCTGGTCCTTATACAGTAATTTTTATGGAGACATGGATGAGTAGAGTGAGAGTAAAGTCGATTATGGTATCCAAGAATGAAATAATAGTTTACGATACTGATAAAAATCTAACAATTACGGTTAATAAGGAGAGACTGTGTGCACCCTTGAAAAGCAAATATCCTTCTCAGATAACTATCCAAATCAATAATGAAGAGTTTCCATTAGAACTTGTACTTAACTGTGAAGAACTGATTCAATCGAAAGATCTTCTTAGAGGGGTGAATCCAATAATCTCCTGGCTGATTAAAAGTTTAGTATCAAGACCTGCATATTATGGAATCTGGTCCACAGCTATACTTGAAACACAGAATCAAAAGTTAAATGGATTCGGGATTTATGAATCAATGCTTTTTCGAAAACGATAAGCTTGAAAATATAATCACAGAATTTCCCAGTTATCTGCCCTGGGAAATTATAAGTGGGGTTATTATTCTGATGGTGCTTGATTTGTCCTGTCAGAAATTCTTTTTATTTCATCAAGTAATTTTTGCATATAACCTATCAATGGTGGTCTAATTCCCCAAAAAACATCATCAAACTGTATATCAATAATATATATGTTAATACAGTCCATGTAAGACCATCACTAACCCCATAGAGATACTTTCAACCCATGGATAAATCAATCATTGATTTTCCAATTAAATGTCTTAAATCGCTTATAAACAGGCGATTAGGATATTTGTCC
>CAZKMG010000424.1:0-3452 GCA_964553465.1 uncultured Bacteroidaceae bacterium | reverse complement strand
TAAACTCTAATAAGATTTTAATAACTTTAAAAAATTTTAATTATTAGAAAACAATTGCATCAAGAGATCCTAATAATTAGTTTTCATAAAATTCGCACTATAATCAGATTATATGTTAAAAAAGTAAATATAGTAAGTTTTGGTACAGTATTTGTTTTTAATTGATAAAGGATAAAACTAAAATCTATATAGGCCAGGGAGGATTAATTATGAAAACAATAAGAAATATATCAGTCATCGCAAGTTTTCTACTTGTATCAGCTTCAACTGGTTTTTATGCAAATGCACAGGAATATGATGATGCTTATTATATTCCCAATAAAACCAAAGCCAATCAAGGAGCTGTTGAGACAGAACAGGTTACTTCAAAGGAGTCACCAGTAAATATTAATACCTTAAGTCCTGAAAGAGTAAAAGAAACTAAGGCTTTACCTGAAAGCAGCCAAAAAGTTTCTGATGGATTGACCGATTACGAACGTTATGCTCTTGAGAAAGAGAATGAAATGTTAAGCGGTAATCCAGGAAACGAGGATAATTCAGGCTTAATATTAAGAGATACCTCTTATAATGATGAATACCAATCACAGGAGTATGATAGGAATGAACCTACAGTAATTAATAATTATTATAATTATGATGATGATTATGATTACTATTACTCCTCGCGTTTAAGAAGGTTCCATCACCCTTACTATGGATTGGGATATTATGATCCATGGTATAGCGATCTTTACTTCTATACCTATGATCCATTTTATTGGGGAACAAGTATTTATTTTGGCTCATATTGGAATCCATGGGGCTATAGAAATTATTTTTCTTGGTATAGTCCTTACTATTACGATTTCTATTCACCCTATTCATTTGGATATGGTTACTATAACCCATACTATTATGGATCGTATTGGTCAGGTTATTATAACGGCTATTACGACTATAATTATTATTCAGGCAGAGATTCATATCGAGGACAAAGAAGTTCACTTTCAGCTAATTCAAGATATTCGCCTAGTTACGCTGGAACTTCAGCCAGAAAATCAGGATCCTCTCTATATAATTCAGATACAAGATACAGAACCCGAAATGGTGGATCTTCATCAGGAAATGGTTTAACCAGAACAGCTACCGGAGTAAATGGTAGAACTACAAGAAGTTCTGACAATAGTGTAACCAAGACTACTACCACTACCAGAACAGAAACGGGTGGTGTCTCAAGAACAAATCCGAATGGGAATAATGGGCTTCATAGGTCTGTTGGGCAAAACAGGGGCGGAGAGATCACTCCTTCCCGTGGAAATACTCAGAATAGGGGATCAAATTCGACATCAGGTAGTGGAACTTATACCAGACCTTCACAAAGAAACTATACACCCAGCTATTCAAAACCCAGAACCTCAACAAACCCATCATACAATAGGGAAAATAATTCAGTAGGCACCTATAATGGTGTAACTCCCCGGGATAATAGCAGGACATATTCAAATGGCAAATCGGGTAGCAATACCTATACTCGTCCATCTAATAGTAATTCCAGGAGTACCAATAGCTATAGCTCTCCAGGCCTGAACAGAAATAGCAATAGTTCTCCCTCAAGAATAAATAATAGTTCACCTTCAAGAAGTAGTGGTTCTTCTGGAAGCAACAGCAGAACCTATAGCTCTCCATCTCGAAGCAGCAGTAGTTCTGGAAGCAGTAGCAGAAGTTACAGTGCTCCTGCTCGAAGCAGTAGCAGAAGTTACAGTGCTCCTGCTCGAAGCAGCAGTAGTGGATCATCATTCAGCAGCCCATCAAGAAGCAGCAGCAGTTCTTCAGGTAGCTCTTCAAGAAGCAGCAGCAGTTCTTCAGGTAGCTCTTCAAGAAGCAGCAGCTCTTCGACAAGGTCAAGGTAAAAAATGTGCTTATTGGATTAAATTATTCATCCTATAAAAGAAAAATCGATGAAAAGGTATAATATTGTAATTATCTCAATGATATTCGGATTTCAGGTTCTGTTTGCTCAAAATGAAACAGATGTCCTCAGGTTTTCACAAAATTTTATTTCGGGAACAGCCAGGTCAGTTGGAATAGGAGGTGCTGTAAATCCTGCTGGTCTGGGAATCTACCGTGGTTCCGAAATTACATTCACTCCCTATTTTTCTTGGAATATCACTTCCTCTTCGTTTTTAGGTAATAATGATGAAAGTACAAGAAGAAACCTTGGAATTTCAAATTTCGGATATGTTTCCTTTAAAGACTTAAATCGTGAATCGGGCTGGATAAGTCTGAGTTTTGCCTTTGGTTATAACTTACTTAGTAATTATCAACAGCAATCATTTATGGCAGGAATTAATAATCAGAATTCCCTCCTAGATGATTTTGTTGATTTATCAGACGATCCTAATTCGGGAGAATTTTTGTTTTATAAGGACCTTGCATTTAAAGATTCTCTGCTTGTATTCAATAATAACACCCAAAAATATACTACTGATTTCAACATTGATGGTTATGGACAGTACCAGGAGAGATTGATTACTACTTCAGGTTCAACAGGAGAATATTCATTCTCAATTGGAGGTAATTATGACAATACTCTTTATCTTGGAGCATCACTCGGAGTTAAGAGAGTAAGATTTGATCGTACCATTGTTCATACAGAAGATGACCAGGAGGGTAATATAAATTATGTAGATAGATTCATATTCAATGAAGACCTTAGAACCCATGGTTACGGATTTGACTTTAAACTTGGTGCTATTTACCGTCCATTGGAATTCTTGAGAATTGGTGCCGCATTTCATGTACCGGCCATATATTTCCTAAAAGATCAATTTACTACAGATTTATCTGCTTATTATGATTATTATAATCCTAGAACTGCTAGCTCTCCAATAGGTGATTTCTCATACCGAATTATAAGCCCTTACAAAATTGTAGGGAGCGCAGCTGCAACAATTGGACAAATCGCGTTAATCAGTCTGGATTATGAATATGTCGATTATTCATCTGCAAAGATTGAAAGCGAAACCAATAGATTTTCTGATGAAAATAATGCTATAAAAGTATTGTACAAACCATCGAGTAATATCAAAGCCGGAGGGGAAATTCGATTTAGTCCCATATACTTCCGCGCTGGATATGCTTTTTATGGTAGTCCTTATGCATTGGTTGATCCAAATGCTAATGAACACCACTCAGTATTTTCTGGTGGAATAGGGGTCCGTAGTCGTTCAACTTTTGTTGATCTTGGTATATCCCGAAATTCGTTTGACCAAGCATACTATATGTACAAAAGCCAGGTGGCAAATGGTGCAGTTATTTCATCTGATGCAAATAAATTATTACTTACTGTGGGATTTAGGTTTTAAGTATTTTTTTGTGTTCTTCATACGTCGGGAAGTAACCAAATCTCCCGGCGTATTTATTTTTTATGAGATTCGAGTAGGAGGTTTTTTGCTTGAGGCGCAGTGTTATTC
>CAZKMG010000423.1:0-3452 GCA_964553465.1 uncultured Bacteroidaceae bacterium | reverse complement strand
TATTCTAGTGAAATAGACAATCATTAAGTGACGGTTATTTTCTTAACTGAGATGACATACCACAAGTTACATAGGATCTGAATTTCATGATCATGACTCCTTTTCCAGGTTTTAAAATTAAAAAGTAATATATCATTAATATAAATGATACTCCCCATTTAATGATTTCCTTGATTATCCCTAAAACAATTGTTAAAAATCCACTGTTTTTAAGTCTCATTATTTCACTGGCTCCGATACCTTCACCTAATTTTTTAATAAAAGAAAGATGCAACCTGGATTCAGGGATAAAATGAGATACAATGGCATCAGGGATATAATAAATTTCATTCCGGTCTTTTGTCAATCTGTAAAAAAAATCCTTTTCTTCTCCTCCCGAAAGTACATTTCCTTTTCTGCCAAGGTTTGTATTAAATAGGCCATATGTATTGAATGCAGATTTCTTAATGATCATATTTGCGCCGATCGGATATCTGGCGGTTTTAAACAGACGGATTTTTCCGCCCATATCCTGGATGGAAACGAGTGATTCAAGAAAAGGATTCATCCATCCAGGTTCAGCTTTTTCATAATCAGGGAGTATTTTTCCACCGGCAGCGAGAATTTCAGAGTTTTCTGAAAAGAATGAATCAATAGAAGAAAGATAATTTTTTACAGCATAGGCGTCATCATCCAGAAAGGCCAGGATTTCTCCTTTAGACTCCTGAATACCCCTGTTCCTCGAAAATGATAAGCCTTGTTGTTTTTCAATGCAATACGATATACTTAGATCAGGATGGGTTTTAATAAATTCACCTATTATTTCGTGCGTTGAATCTGTAGAGTTATTATTTACAATGATAATTTCAAATTTTCCCGGGTTAAATTCCTGTGAAGCAAGACTTTCGAGTGCTTTTATTAGAAATTTACCCCTGTTATACGTACAAATAATAACAGAAATCAATGGGAGTGCCATCATTCTTTAGGTTAACTTGTCATACAGATTTCTGAAATTCAGTTTGTCAGCAACAATTTCCTTTATTTTTGATATTTCGATTCTTTCCTGTTCCATTGTATCACGGTATCTTATGGTGACGGTATCGTCGCTCATGGTCTGATGATCAACAGTAATACAATATGGGGTACCAATGGCATCCTGCCTCCTGTATCTTCTTCCAATTGAATCTTTTTCATCGTACTGGCAATAAAAATCAAATTTCAGGCTTTCAATGATACTCCTGGCTTTTTCAGCGAGACCATCCTTCCTGACCAATGGAAGTATTGCAAGTTTAATCGGAGCCAGAACGGGGGGGAGCCTTAAAACTACACGCATATCGGATGTTCCATCCTCTTTTTTAATATCTTCTTCATCATAGGCTGCCGAAATGATTTGAAGGAACATCCTGTCAAGACCTATCGATGTTTCAATGACATATGGGATAAAGGACTCACCTGTTTCAGTTTCAAAATACTGAATTTTTTTTCCTGAATAATCCTGATGACTTCTAAGGTCAAAATCAGTACGTGAATGAATCCCTTCTACTTCTTTAAAACCAAAGGGGAATTTATATTCAATATCAGTTGCAGCATTTGCATAATGGGCAAGGTTTTCGTGATCGTGGAAGCGGTAATTTTCCTCCCCGAATCCAAGTGCCTGATGCCATTTCATCCGGAATTTCTTCCATTTACCGAACCATTCAAGCTCTTCCCCCGGTTTTACAAAAAATTGCATTTCCATTTGTTCAAATTCGCGCATTCTGAAAATGAACTGACGGGCTATAATTTCATTTCTGAAGGCTTTTCCAATCTGTGCGATTCCGAAAGGGATCTTCATCCGGCCGGTTTTTTGCACATTCAGGTAATTTACAAAAATTCCCTGGGCTGTTTCCGGACGAAGATAAACTTTCATGGCTCCGTCGGATGTCGAGCCCATATCTGTTGAGAACATGAGGTTGAATTGTCTTACATCCGTCCAGTTTTTGGTACCTGATACCGGGCATACAATTTCAAAATCTTCAATGATCTTCTTTAATTCAGGGAGATTGGTTTCATGAACAGCACGAATAAAGCGAGAGTGAAGCTCATCGTACCTGGATTTAATTTCAAGTACACGCTGATTAGTTTCCCTGAACATCTTCTCATCAAAGCTGGTTCCAAATTTTTTTGAAGCTTTCTCCACTTCCTTGTTCATCTTTTCCTCCAGCTTGGCCAATTGATCTTCTATCAGCATATCGGCCCTGTAACGTTTTTTTGAATCTTTATTATCAATGAGAGGATCGTTGAACGCATCCACATGACCAGATGCTTTCCAGACGGTTGGATGCATAAATATTGCCGAATCAATTCCGACTATATTCTCATGAAGGAGGACCATGGAATCCCACCAGTATTTTTTAATGTTGTTCTTCAGTTCAACACCATATTGTCCATAATCATAGACAGAAGCCAAACCGTCATAAATTTCACTTGAGGGGAAGATATAACCATATTCTTTACAGTGAGCAATTATTTTCTTAAAAACATCTTCAAGGGCCATTTTATAAAATCATTAATTAATTTAAAATGAGGGACAAAAATAGCTTAAAATCTTTGGTTTTACTCATTTTGAAGATAAAAATTCTCAGATACCCGGGACAAAAATGAAGAATTTAACCGGAAATTTAAATTAAAAAAGTTAAGGGTATTATCCGGATCCGGGATTCCGGTTTCTGCATCGATAAGATACTGGCATGGATAATGAGATCAAAGAAAAGTGTCCGGGATATGTAAATCTTTCACCAGTGGATTTTTTATTTATTGGAGTTTATTGCTTCATTGTTAAAATTTCCGGATCACAATTGGAAATGATCAGGTATTATCCCGAATTTTACACGTCTAAACCAGGATTTTACCCGGAACAACCAACATTTACCCCCCTTAACCAAAAATTACGCCCATTATCATTAGGGTTCCTGTCGGCTTCCGTGAAGTATATCTGATAAAAATTAGAGAGTTATCTTTAATGGAAGTCCCCGGTGATTAAAAAATTCAAGTTTGTTATGTACTAATAAGTGGAAGGTAAAAAAGCCATTAAAGGGAAAACGCAAGGTTACAAATTCAATGAATGATCTTTTTTAATCACACAACCAGTTATAATCCTATTAATTTCTTTTCATAAGAACGGTTATATGAAAAATTTGAATAATTTTATTTCATACAATTGTGTCGACGTTGATTATTTAAGCTGGGTTTGAAATGAAATTTCATTTAAGTGTTTTTATTCTACTCTATTTGTTTATTGATCAGGGAGCATTTTCACAAAAAGAATACAATAATTGGTATTTCGGCCAAAATGCTGCTATTAGTTTTAACAGTGGCTCACCGGTTCAATTGAGTGATGGTAAAACTTTGAATGGTGAAGCTAGTGCCAGCATATCAGATAAAAATGGGAATCTTCTTTTTTACACCCAGGGAGACGTAGTTTTTAACAGGGA
>CAZKMG010000422.1:0-3486 GCA_964553465.1 uncultured Bacteroidaceae bacterium | reverse complement strand
GGACTGGTACCTAATGGTTCTTCACAAGAAAGGGGACGCGAGCCGGGAGCAGAGTAATGTAAGCCGTTTGTTCTATAGCCTTTCCAACGATGGGAAGACCTTCAGCGATGAGCAGTTATTGGTCGATTCCCGGGGAGAACCTGACCGCAATATTTTTGCCGTCGGGTTCGTGGCACGCACTGACCGTATCATGGGCGTGCTATACGGGGCAGGACCCAGCTTCCGCTCCAACCGGAATCAGATCTTCGGTTACTGGCTGCAGAAAAAAGTCATACTCAAAGCAGACCGTACCGGGAGAGGAGCGGAATACGAAGCCGAGGGAGCGCTGGGGCCAGACCGCCAATTAATTAAGCTGCCACCCCTGCTGCCACCGTTAGACGAAGAGCCGGTAAATGTTAATTTTGAAGGTACCCTTAGTGTGTTCGCAGAAGATGGCGTCACTCTCCTGGGCATCCGTAAGGTCAGCCTACGCCCTGGAACAGTGTACCGTGTTGTCTGGAAATAGGCAATATACATTTCGGAAGGTGCGGTTGTTCATTGCGTGATAGAAGTAATAGAAATTACGGAAATAATCATTCTATCAGGAATTTAGATAAGCTTTTAAAAAATTATATTTTAACCGGCAGCGATATCCAGCATTCGTTTTACACCGGGATTTGGATTGATGATTTCCTCAGCAGACCTGATGGTGATTGTTGGGATCGTACCATGTTCCAGATGAATCTGCATTCTTAGTTCTTCATTTTTATTCCTTCCGCCGAGTCCTGAATATCCGAATGAACGACATATTTTCCCAAAGAGAAACTCATTCAGGTTACATCTGCCTGCCCGTTCCAATCCTTCTATTGAGGATTGTCCACTTTTAAAAAGATGCACCTGTCCAAATGATTCCCTCTGAGCCGTAATTTCATTTAATCCTTCACCCCCTACAACCAGACCGTTTCCCAGTCCTGCCACATGCTTAATAAGCTTATTCATTCCTTCAGTGGGAGCCATAGATTCAACGATACAATTATGAATATTCCAAATACAGAGTGTTACATCAATAAAAACGGTTTCTAGTGAGAGTTCATAAGCGGCTTTAAGTATATTTCCCCCGAGAATAGACCGCCACATACTCAATCCCGGATGAATTTTAACCATTACTTTCTTGTCCCTGTTATTCAAGCGGTTTAAATTTGACTCTGGAACCCCAATTACCCTGCTATTGTACCAACTCCAACCCTGAAGCTGTTTTGTCTCAACTGATCTGTATGCAAAATCCCGAACCTGTGTATATACAGGGTTAGAAGGATCCATGTCGATAGAGTTGAAATGTGGCATGACATGAAATCCCATATCCTGGCATTTTTTTATGAAAATTTTTGCACTATCACTCGCGTTAAAATTCGGGTAATTTTCATCATATCCGTCCGTTCGCCAGTTTGAAAAATGAAGCAAAACTTTTTTTGGTGACAGTTTTTTTGCCAATGCATCAAGAATTTCCGGCCTTCCCGGGCACCATGATATGGCCAATTTGACATCATGAATCCAGGGTTGACGAATCCGCTCTTCTGCTCCCAGATTATAAGCCTGCCAGTACCATTGCCTGTAACTTTCTGCAGGTACTTGCCAGTCCCCCTGATACGTATTAATTCTCCAACAAATGCCACCCGCACTCAAATTATTATCTACAGGACCATATGCTTCGCTATCCAATCCAATAACATATGGATCAGATTCGACGCCTGTTTGCAAAGCTTTGTATCTGTATCGGTTATCCTGGGTATGAATCCAGAAACCCCCTTCCCTGGATTGTAAAATGGCCAAGCCTGCTTCCCATACAGATGGCCATTTCCACCTGTTATTTCTAATTAATGGATCATCTAATTTTAATTTAATACCCTGGTAGAAAGGAGCGACTAACTCCAGAGCCGGGTTCAATCCTGAAATATTCCAACGACATGCAAGCACTCCAGGACGAGACGAGTAAGCAGATGGTTCGATGAGCAGGTCTCCCGTTTCAGCATCCACAGAAATAAAAAGAACGCCATCACCATCCCAGGAATGAAATACAACCTCAGCCTTTTGACCGGAGATTTGTTGAGCTTCTATACTTCCAAACTTTTCCTCATTAACATTAATTATTTCGTTATTGCCATACAGTAGCTGCAACGCCCGAAAGTTATTGATATCCGGTTTTACAATAAACTCTTCCCCGTAGATTTTGCTCTTTAAAGATGTTAATACTCCCTTCTCCATTACTGCTGTCAATGTTTGGGTTTCAATATACACCTTGTCGTCTTTAACGGTAACCGATGCTTGATGACCGGATGAAAGGGATTGTACATTTGCTGCATACCCATTTGTTTGCATCCCGACTAACTGAGGAGCCACAGATGCTGCTGCAGTATATCCTGCTGTTTTTAAAAATTTCCTTCTTTTCATGGTATTCCTCCTTTTGGATAATATTTCATAAAGCCTTGAATATTATGTTAACTATAGAATGAAAAATATTTTAAAGCTAAATCATTAATAGTCAAATGAATATTAAAATTAATACGATAAGAAACAGTAATTTTTTAAAGAAGTGGACAGCTTCATTACGAGAATTCTGTGAGTTATAGTCATTGAACTTCATAGGCTTGTTATGAGAACTACAAGCACCTTGCTGCTCATATCTATATTATTAAATCAAAGATCTGTTTTTAGGATGATTTCCAGTCAGGAACAAAATAAACTTTTTTTTAATATTTATAGAAATATCATTCTTCAGGACCCCTCTCAATTTACAATAGACGGGCAGACTCAGGTGTTTCACCATACTTCTCAATCTCTTTTACATTCTGTAGATAAATCTGGATGGTATTGGCATCCTTTCCTCGTTTTACTGTAAGCTTTTTATCTTTGACTAAGTAGCTTATTTCATCTGGTTTACCAAGGAACGGGGTAAGGGCTTCACGAACTTCATCAGAGCGAAAATCTTTTACAATCAGCCACTGACCTGAACCATCAGGGATTAAGCCTGTTTTCCCAGCAAAATCAGAGGGTACCAGAGAGTCAAGACTAATACAAAGACCTCCTTTTCGAACAAAAGACTTTACTTCTTTCAAAGTATCAGGACTGATCAATAAACCAGTCAGAAAGACCAGCCTCAATCCTTCCAGTTCTTTTTTCCCTGCAAGATGGTCATAGACAACAACACCTTTTAAGGGGCAGAAAAAATCATGAGGGCTATTCCTGTAACTCTGGTTATGGTAGCTAATCCCTGTTTCAAAAGTCTGTCCATGTGTAAGTAGATTCCATATCTGAAACCATGCTGCTGTCTCAGGTGTGGTCTTGAGGTTTTCAGCGCCATATAAAGCATCGGGAAGCCAGGAACCATTCTGTCCCCAGCAGGAATCATCAAAACGAAGGATGGCTACTTCCGGATGAATCTCCCGAAAGGAATAAGGCCGTGGATGAACAGGAACATGTTCTTTAGTAAACCATTGATACACCATGCCA